>JAKSCO010000306.1 GCA_022360575.1 Bacteroidales bacterium
ATAGTGTGTTAATTAAGATTGTTTTGATAATTTATTTAATTATAATCATGAAGATGTTTTTTATTCTTTAAATAAATTCTTAAACTTGCTTTTAGTAAAATAAAAAATCTTAAAAATTGTTTAGATTTTTAGTATGAGCTTAGTTGGGGAATTTATTTATGAGTAAAATAAAATTAAATGTTCTAGGAATTTCTTACAGTCAAACACAGACAGGAGCTTATGCTTTGGTGCTTACCGAAGAACGAGGAGAAAGACGAATTCCCATTATAATAGGAGGTTTCGAAGCACAAGCAATAGCTATCCAATTAGAAGGCTTAAAACCACCGCGTCCGTTAACACATGATTTATTTATTGACTTGTCGGCATCGTTCGGAATAGAACTGATTGAGATTAATATTTATAGACTCGACGAAGGTGTTTTTTATTCGAAATTACTATGTAACAGTAAAAATAAAACAATAGAAATTGATGCACGAACATCTGATGCTATTGCTTTGGCTTTAAGATTTAAATGTCCGATTTTTACTAGCGAAGAAATTTTGCAGAAATCAGGAATTGTTATTGATATAGAAGATGCTCAACGAGCAAAACCCCCGGGAGGTAAAGGTGTTGAAACTTCGGATATCTCAGCTCCGATGACAAGCAAAGAGTATATGGATATTGATACTAGTACTTTAAAAGAATTGTTAGACGAAGCTGTTAAAAATGAAGAATACGAAAAAGCTTCGAGAATTAAAGAAGAAATAGATCGGCGAAAATCGAAATAATTTATGCTTTAACAAAGAAAGGGGATTGTCTAATCAGATAATCCCCTTTTTTATGAATATCGTTTATGTTATATATTTTCTACTTCTTTGGGGTTGTGTTTGTGTTTAAATAATACAGCAAACAAAACAGCAACAACTAAAGCATATAAGGCAAATGTTATCCAAATACCTCGCCAATGGAAATGACCCTCGGTATTAGTAAAGAAAGTACTAATAATAATACCACTTAACCATGATCCTAAAATCGCTCCAAAGCCGTTGGTCATCATCATAAATAAACCTTGTGCACTTGATCGTATTTTGCTGTCGCATTGATTTTCGACAAACAATGATCCTGAGATATTGAAAAAGTCGAAAGCCATTCCGTAAATAATACACGAAAGAATAATCATCCATAAACCCCCAGCAGGATCTCCGTAGGCAAATAATCCAAAACGCAATACCCATGCAAACATACTTATAAGCATTACATTCTTTATTCCGAATCGTTTTAAGAAAAATGGGATAGCCAAAATAAATAAGGTCTCGGATATTTGAGATATAGACATAATAATTGTCGAATATTTTACAACAAACGAATCGGCATATTGAGGAATAGACTCGAATTCGGTTAAAAATCTATCGCCATACATATTGGTTAATTGAAGTGCTGCTCCTAAAAACATCGAAAATATAAAGAATAAAGCCATTTTATAATTCTTAAATAATTTAAAAGCATTTAGTCCAAGTATTTCGTATAGCGAAGCATTTTTGTTTCCTTTATTTAGAGGTTTACATTGTGGCAATGTAAAGGCATATATTGCTAGCAATATCGATGCTATAGCAGCCGAATAAAACTGATTTGGGGATGATTTAAATCCTGATAAATTAGTTACCCACATAGCAACAATAAAGCCGATTGTACCCCAAACTCTTATGGGTGGGAAATCTTTTACAACATCATGGTTGTTATCTTTTAAAATACTATACGATACCGAATTGGTTAATGCTATGGTTGGCATATAACATAGCATTGCAATAAATATGGTAACAATAAACACCGAAGGAGTATTTATTTGAGGTAAAATAGCCAGAGTTATACCTCCTAATAAGTGGAGTATTCCGTATAATCTTTCGGCATTAATCCATCGATCGGCAATAATACCTGTTAGTGTAGGCATAAACAACGAAGCAATACCCATTGTCGAGAAAACAGCTCCGAACTCAATAGGGTTCCACCCTTTGTTTCCAAACCAATAGTTTGCAATTGTTATTAACCACGATCCCCAAATGAAAAACTGAAGAAAATTCATTAGGGTAAGACGTATTTTTATATTCATAGCATTTATTTTAAATATTTTGAGACTATAAAACTATGAAAAAAAATAGGAACTTTATTAAAAGCTAAAAATTACAAGAACGATAACAAACAAAAACTAAGTTAGCTTAAGCAAAATTTTATTTTGCACTAGTAAAACAACAAAACTTATTAAACTTGTTACCCGAAACAAATAAAAAAGTCTCAAAAGGTACGATTTATCAATAAAAATATTAGATTTACGGCTCGATTTACAAAAGAACGCAAATATTTTAGTTGATAAGGGAATTATAATTTTATTAAAAATTAATAATTGTTATTAACTCTAAATATTTAGAAAATGAAAATGCTTGAACAAGCAAATAGATTAAAACGTATAGATGATCTTATACGAAGACAATCTACTGGTGCACCGCAAGAGTTTGCTCGAAAATTAGAAGTGTCGGTAAGTACACTATATGAGCTTTTAGATTTACTCAAACAGTTAGGAGCCGAAATAAAATATAATAAGCATAGGCTTACTTATATTTACTTAACCCCTGTAAAATCTATATTTAAACTCGAAAAAGAAGATATTGATAAAATTAAAGGAGGAAAAAATATCTCACTCCAGAAAAATCAGAATCTGTTTTTATACCATTGTTAATTATTAGAAAAAGCTAACCTTAGAAGTTAGGTTGGTATTACATTAACAAATTAAAATTAACTATTTATGAAAAATTTTAAAATGACAAAATTAGAGTCTAATGATTTAAAAAAAGTTCTTGGTGGAACTTCATGTCCTACGTATGATATACAATCTAATTCAGATGCGTTAGTTTATTCAACTAAATCAGCAGCACCATATGCAGCTGGGTTGATTAAAACATTTGCAACTGAAATAATGAAATTTATTTTCTTATAGGATTTAGAATAAGCTGTGTTAGCCGATAAAATCGTTAATACAGCTTTATTCTTTAAATAATCGTAGTAATTTTGGCGTGTGAGAGAATTCATCGAATATATTAAATACCCAAGATATGTTAGAACTACTAAGCTTAGTACTGCATATTTTTTTCGTCTTTGGTTTTATTTATTATTAATAGCAATTCCTTTATCGATATGTATTAATATTTTAAAAACATTTATAAATACACAAGAGATAGATTCAAACTCATCTACACTTGTAGAGTTTTTGAGCATAGTGATATTGGGTCCTTTAGTTGAAGAATTATTGTTTCGTTTGATTCTCAAACCTAGACATAAGAATTTATTGATATTATTATTGACACTAATATATTTAGCTGTCATAGCAATTATTAAGCATAACTTATTCTCATTATTGTTTGTTATTTTTGCAGTATTTATTCTGATTATCTTGAGTAAAAGAAATAATATAAGGCTTTTGCAACGATTCTTTATTAGTAAATTCTCTTACATATATTATATATCTGCATTTTTTTTTGGTGTAGTTCATGTATTTAATTACAGTGATCGATCATTTATCTTTTTCATTACCTCTCCGATTATTATTATTCCGATGATGATATTAGGAGCTTTTTATGGGTTTGTAAGGATAAAATATGGAATTATATATTCTATTCTTCTTCATTCTTTTTACAATTTTATCCCAGCTATTATTATGTTATTAGATATTATATAATATTCTCGATTCCTTTTTAAAATCTTATTATGAATTAAAAATGCAAAATAATAAAACTTAACACAGTATGCGATTAATATCAACACTTTTAATCCTGATAATTTTTAGAGTATTTTCTTTGGCTCAGGATTTTGCGATAGAAGGAATAGTAATAAACTCAGAAAATGGTACTCCTGTAAGTTATGCCTCGGTATGTTTACAAAACGAAACAAAAGGTATTTCGACTAACGAAAAAGGAGCGTTTAGATTAATATTACAGACCAAAGATTTAAAAAAGCAAATCGTTATTTCGGCTATAGGCTATTACGATACAGTATTTTCAATATCAACATTAAATAAAAATGCAGTAAATTTAAAATTAAAACCAAGATCATATCAAATTCCTGAAGCGGTAGTGGTTGTTTCTCATAAAATAAAGACGATTATTATAGATAAATTACGAAAAAGTATTTTTAAACAAGTTATGATGGCAGGACCATCGAATCCTAAAATTGTAGCAAAAAATTTTAAATACATCGAAAAGTATGACGGCTTTTATTTAAATGAGATAAGTATTTTCTTTGATCGAGAGTTTGATTATTCGATTAAACCAAAGTTTATTTTAAGAGTATTTGCTAAGGATACAATAAATAATACTCCCGGAAAAGATTTAATAAGTAAAGCTTTGATTACTCTAGATAAAAGCAAACCTCAGATGCATTATAAATATACTTATAAACTAGAGAATCCGATTAAGTTTCCTAAAACAGGACTATTTGTCGGAATCGAATGGATTGCCATTAAAGAGAATAAGTATAACGAAAAAAGAAAGGCGTATTCTCCTTTCTTAGCAGGAAAATATCGCAAAAGGATGGATAATAATCTGTGGGAGTTTTATGGGGGAAGCTGGAAGTTAAAATCTCCTGTTAAAGACAATTCAGAACCATATATCGAATTGCGGTTAATAAAATAAGTTTTTGCATATGTAATAAAAGATCAGTTTGTGCTGATCTTTTTTTATTAAAAAAATTGCAATTTATATTTTATCTATTTTGTTTGTTAATTTAAGTTATTGGTATGCCAGAAACTTTAGTTTGCGGGGTGTGGCTCGATTTTTAAAATCAAAAAACGAAAAGTAAAAATCAGATTTGTTTCTAAACATCCGAAAATAAAGGGCTTTAAAACAGTTTTGTTTTTTGCAAATCCATATTTTAATGTTATATTTAAACTGTAAATAAATTAATCAATTAAAATATGAAACTTAAGAAAAATTACAGAACCTATACTGTAAATGCTCTGGGAGCAGTGGTTCAACGTGTAAAAGAAATTGTAAAAGCAATAGATAACCCGGTTATTGTTGCTTTTTTGTCATCTATCGAAAAATATGTTAAAAGCTTAAACCGAGGCTTTATTTCTGCTGCCGAAATTGCCGGATCTGACGACTGTCGAGACGCTTGCTTTAGAGGCTTAACACACTTAGCCAATCTTTATACCGAATCGCCTAACAAAGAACAGGCAGAAGTGGCGCTACAGGTAAGTACTATTATCGATAAGCAAGGAGGTTTCGATATTCCTCAGATGAGTTATAAGGAAGAAACTTCGGCTTTGAAACGTGTTATTGCCGGAATTGAAGAATTGCCAGCCGAGAAGATTGATCTTATCTATTTAAACGATTGGTTGCCTTTGTTGAAAAAACAAAATGATGAATTTGAGAAACAAATAGCCGAGTATATCGATAATCAGGTTGATTACGATGAAACCTTAAGTGCTACTGAAGCTCGAAGAGATTTAGAATTAAAATTGAAAGCTGTAGTAGAATATATCGAGGCTGTATTGGTGGTATCGCCAACCGACGAAATTAAAAGAATACATAAGGAATTATTAGAGGTATTTAATCGGTAGCGAAGTTTGATTAAATCTTTTATTCTTAGGGAGGTCTTAGGATCTCCCTTTTTTAGTAGCGCATTTTTAATGATTTTCGGAATAACATATTAATACTAAGCTTTCGCTAATTATCAGTCTGCGATTTTGGGCTTAATACACTATTGAGTTTTGCATAATCTGGGATTTTGGGCTTAATACACTATTGAGTTTTGCGTAATCTGGGATTTTGGACTTAATACACTATTGAGTTTTGCGTAATCTGCGATTTTGGGTTTAATACACAATTGAGTTTTGCATAATCTGGGATTTTGGGCTTAATACACTATTGAGTTTTGCATAATCTGAGATTTTGGGCTTAACTCACAATTGAGTTTTGCGTAATCTGCGATTTTGGAGATATTTTACTTAAAATATAAAAGAAAAAGCACCGATTTATTGTCAGTGCTTTAGTTTTTTTATTGTAAACCGATATTTAGTGATGTCCGATGTGTGGTCCTGTTTTTTCGCCAGCAGTAATTTTAGCTGTTAAAATATTTCCTTTAGGAGGTAGCGGGCAAGTAGCATACTGAGTAAAGGCACAAGGCGGATTGGTAGCCTTATTAAAATCGATGTAAGTAATTCCTTTTTTGTTGGGTTTTTCGACCGACAAAAATCTTCCGGTACCATATGTTTCGATAGTGCTTGTTGCATCGGCAAAAATCACAAAGAAATTTTGGTTTATTCCGTCGCCCAAAGGACGCAAAGCATGCTCTTTACCATCGATCTCGAATTTTAATAAACCGTAACATTTTTCGGTATCCGATTCGCCTAACACATTCGGGACTTCTATTTCTTCGGGGGTATCGAATTTTTCGAAACGACATTGAATACGCCATTTGCAATCGACAGGGAAAGCTGGTATTTCGTTGATTTTCGAGATCAAAGGACTTTCTAAATCGCGCAAACGAATACCATATCGGTTGCCTCGCTTAATAATATACCATTTAAATGAATTTAATTTAAAATGAGTAGTATTTTCGTCGGCATCAGAATAAACACTAGCTTGTTTGGTAAGCGAATCGTTAATAAAAACATCTATATCGGCATTAATTTTTATGCTAATGTGTTCTTTAAATAAAAAAATCGAACCTATTGATTTAGGAGCATTGTCTGGAAAAACAATATTGTTTTTGGTGTCGCTACCAAAAGTATTTTTGCCCTCGTTAAGCCAATATAGCCCAACTAAATTTAGCCATCCTTTTTCCGATTTAAGATTTTCGAGTCGTTTTTGTTTCCACAAGCTTATCGATTTCTGATATTCGGCATTATTGAATTTTTCGTTGTTTGTTTTGCATGCCGAAAACCCAATTATAAGGCTTGTGATGATCAGAAGTGCTATTGTTTTGTTCATTCGTATGTGTTTTTTATGCCGAAATTTATAGGATTTGTTTCGATTTTGCAAAGTTGGAATTTTGTTTAGTTTTAATACATAAATTTATATAAACTCCAAATAGAGAAAAGCTATATTTTATCTTCGAAAATTCCTAATCGTCATTCGTTTTACAATCTTATTCCTGCTACTATTGTTTTATTTGGTGTTGTTTCTTGAATTCCTCTGTGTTTTGAAGGTTAAAATTAAAGTATCTAAAAATTTAATTAGTCAAACCCGAAAAACAATACTTTCTTGATTTGACTAATTAAAAAACATTAACGTTTTTATAAATATAGAGAGTGTTTTTTAGCGATATACTGCTAAATAATGTTTTCGTTTTTCTCTAAAAATAAGGTAGGCATTTATTTTATCTTCGAAAATCCCTAATCTGTATTCGGTTGATTTTCGTCTATTCCATTTATCTAATTTTTGTTTGCTTAACAACTTTCCATCTTTATAGCTGTAAGTACACAAAAAAGTATTTTTTTTATTTTCTTCGTACAATACATAAATACATTGCTTGTCGGCTTTTATATCGGTAATTTTATTAACAAAAACATTATCGGTTAATTCATTTATATATTTTATCGTTCCGGCTTTTTCTCTAGGGTAAGTTTTATCTATATCAAACACTTTAAAGCTTTTATTTTGCTCTGTTTTATCAGAAAAATGGACAATTCCAGAATATCCACTAGAATAAACAGTAACATCAGAAGTAGTATAATATAAAGGATCGATAAACGAAAAGCCACTCTTATAATATTTAAAAATATCCTCGGGTTTGCCAAAAAAACGAACACTATCTTGTGTTTCTATATTATACATTCTTAAATAATACGAATTGTCGTAAAACTCGTCTAACAATGTATTATAATCTACCGGATTTCCGTCCCATTCGTCAATTTTATAATTAAAGGCCGGAAACCCTTTTACTGATCTTAAAACTACATTTTTATCATTATCTACAAAAAAACGCGTATGATCTACTATTACCCCTCCAATATCTTTTATTGTCTTTTTTTCTAAAATTATCTGTTTAAACCCTATTTCTAAGTCATTCATTTTGCTGGTATTGTTATCAAAATCCCAAATAAAAAACGACATAGTATTTGCGTAGGCAATATCTCCGGAAGGATCTCGAAACAAATCAGGTAATGAGTACGAAATACAAGCAGTATGTTCCCCATTAATAATGGCTTTATTGGGCATTATAAAAGCCTCGTTGTTGGCAAGCATTTTTTTAAATTGCTGCACAGAAACCACACTTGTATCTACATTTTTTAATAAATCGTTAAAACTTGGAGTAAAAAAATTATGAAACTTAAAATCCTTGTTTGTTTTTTTAAAAGAATAAATTTTTTCGGATAGCTCGTCGTAAAAAACTAAATTATTATTTACCAAAGAAGCTGTAAGTGGGCTCGATATCTTATTTTCTTCGTCTTCGGCAAGAAAAATCTTAGTGTACTCATGTTTTTTTTCACTCGGGGTATCACTTTCTTGCTTTTTTATTAATTGGTAAGTTCCATAATCGAAAAAAGCCTGAGGTTTTACTTTATCAACAATTTTCTGATAAGTTTCTTTAGCTACCTTCTTCACTTCTCCACCAAAAATCATACGCCCACTTAATAAATCGATTTTTAAAAGAAGTGTTACTCTTAGCGGAGTGGTTTTTAAACTAAATATTTCGTTATATAAATGTTGATTGTCAGTTATTAAATAATCGTATTTAAAATTTTTATTTTTAACATAACTTTCTGTAGTTGCATTGTCGTTGTAGTTACACCACAAAGCTACAGCAGCAGTACTATCGAGTTGTTTTATGTATCGGTAAGCATGATTAATATCCATCTCGCAGCGCGGACACATTTGGGGTGTAAACAAAGTAATATACACTGTTTTGTATTTTGAGTTTATCTGTTGTAAACTCTCTTTTAATAAAGATTCGGTATTTTCTTTTTGGCTTATCTGAAAAAGATCTGCTTGAGCAAAAGCTGAAAAGTTTAATAAAAAAATTATGCAAAATAGTTTAAACGTCAATTTTAGATTCATAGTAGTAGTAGTTTTTGTTGTGTTTTAATTGAACAGAATTGACTCCATTTAAATTGATTTTGTAAGTATTAATCCCGGATTTGTCAGAATTAGATAATATTTCTGATTCATTAAATGAAAATAAACTTCCAGAAACATTAAAGTCGTCCTTAAGTTGATTGATAGAATATTGTTCTATCTTAATCTTTCTTTTACCTGATAATCGATCAAGAGTACTCCTGCAAAGAGTACAATAGTTAATAATTTTAATTTTCCCATAGGATATTGTTTTAAATTAATAAAGTTGAAATATAACAAAAACAATAGAATATTTTTCTTTAAGCAAAAGAAAACATTTACCATATTTCAAAATCCAGAAAGGCTTTGGATCGCAAATCAAATAAACTGTTTGCTCGTTTTTTTCATAAACCTACCTGCTATTGCTTTATTTAGATAGAAGAAAAGAGTATTGAATAAAAAAAGGCTTAAGATAAAATTCTTAAGCCTAAATTCTAATTACACTAAGTTGATTGTTTTTATAATAGTTTTACGACTAAAAGTTGTAAATCAGAATTTGAATCATTTAACCATCCTCTGTTCTTTTCAGAAGTAATTTTAATTGTGTCGTTTTGACTTAGTTTGAAATCTTCATTATCAATAGATAAAATTCCAGTACCACTAATAACAAAGAAAATAACATCGAATGGATTCTTGTGTTTATCTAGACTTTCGCCTGATTTTATGGTAATATGAATTATTTCTATTCTTTGTTCAGCATGCAAAATAAAGGCTTCTAAATTAAAAGGAACTTTAGGCGAATTGTTTAGATTTCTAATTTCCATGCTTTACAATAATTTAGTTTGATTTTGAGGTCGAGGAACCTTTATAACTAAAACTCTAAGAATATTGTTGCTTTTATTATACCAGCAGTGAGGGATTTTGGCTGGACTATCAATTAAAGTGTCTTTACTTACCTCTTGTTCTTCTCCACCTACTTCAACAATTCCAGTTCCTTCTAAAACATAAAATATTGCATCAACAGGAGTAATATGACGTTTGAGTTGTTGCCCTGGATGTAATAGAATATGCATAACATCGGCATGTTCGCACGAATGTAGTCGCTTAACATCAACTCCATGTGGATTTTGTTTTGCTTCGGCTTGCGAATAATGTATTGTTTTCATTTCCTTTAATTTTTATAGTTCACTCGAATATCTTGTTTTAGTTTAGAAAAAAACCGGAATCGTTTCTGTTAAAGAAATCGTATTCCGGCTAGTTCTAGTTTATTGATAATAGTGTATTATAAAATTAGTTCATAAACATTTTTATATCATCATCAACATTTCCAATTCCTCCTATACCAAAAGTTTCAACTAATACCTTAGCTACATTTGGCGATAAGAATGCAGGAAGTGTTGGTCCAAGATGAATGTTCTTAACTCCTAAGTATAACAATGCTAATAATACAATAACAGCTTTTTGTTCGTACCAAGCAATGTTATAAGCAATTGGAAGTTCGTTAATATCGTTAAGTTCGAATACTTCTTTTAATTTAAGAGCGATAACTGCTAATGAATAGCTATCGTTACATTGTCCAGCATCAAGTATTCTAGGAATCCCTCCTATATCACCTAATTCTAATTTGTTGTAACGATACTTAGCACATCCGGCAGTTAGAATAACAGTATCTTTCGGAAGTTTATCTGCAAATTCAGTATAGTAGTTTCTATCTTTCATTCTTCCGTCGCAACCAGCCATTACAAAGAATTTCTTGATAGCTCCAGATTTTACGGCATCAACAACCTTGTCAGCTAATTGTATTACTTGGTTGTGAGCAAATCCACCAACAATCTCACCTTTTTCAATTTCAATAGGAGCTTGACAGCGTTTGGCATGTTCTATAATTTGAGAAAAATCTTTTTGCTGACCGTTTTTTCTATCTGCAATATGAGGGAATCCTTCAAAACCTGCAGCTCCTGTGGTATATACTTTATCATAGTATTTTACATCTTTTTTAGGAGGAACTATACAGTTTGTTGTAAATAATATTGGACCATTAAAACTCTCAAATTCTTCTTTTTGTTTCCACCATGCATTTCCATAATTTCCTACAAAATGCTCATATTTTTTAAATGCAGGGTAGTAATTTGCAGGTAACATTTCGCTATGAGTATAAACATCAACACCCGTTCCTTCAGTTTGCTTAAGTAGTTCTTCCATATCTTTTAGATCGTGACCACTAATAAGAATTCCTGGGTTATTTTTTACTCCAATATTTACTTTTGTTATTTCTGGGTTTCCATAAGCACTAGTATTTGCTTTATCTAGTAATGCCATTGCTTCAACTCCGTATTTTCCTGTTTCCAAAGTAAGTGCTACTAGTTGATCTGCAGTTAAAGTATCATCAGTTGTTGCAACTAAAGCATCTTGCATAAACTTATAAAGTTCTTTGTTTTCATGATCTAAGTTGTATGCATGTTCGGTATAAGCAGCTAAACCTTTTAAACCATAAGTAATAAGCTCGCGTAACGATCTTACATCTTCGTTTTCTGTTGCTAAAACTCCTATTGATGTAGCTTTAGTTTCAAAAGTCTCAGGAGTTCCGTCCCATGTAGCTGATTCATGAAGTTCTGCATCATTAAACGATACACCTGCATTTTCTAATTTTTTACGCAATTCGTTTCTTATTGCTAAAGCTTTTTGTACTCTTTTTATGAAAACATTTTTATCAAAATTTGCATTTGTAATAGTGGCAAATAGCCCATCAAAAACAAATTTGTTAATTTCTTTATCATATTCAACAGCATTTGATCGTGCTGATTTAGTAAAAAAAGAGATCCCTTTTAATGCAAACATTAATAAGTCTTGCATATTTGCTACATCATCGGTTTTACCACAAACCCCTTTGATAGTACAACCTGTTCCTTTTGCAGCTTCTTGGCATTGATAACAAAACATACTCATTTTTTTAGTTTTTAAGTTGATAATTAGTCTTTGATTTTCTTCTATTTAGTTTAAATTTTATACCCAATCCTCAGAAATAACTTCGCCTGAAAGATTTACTGTTATTGATTTTATAGGGACTTTGCGCGAAGCTTGTTGTAAAGCTATTTGAGCCATCTGCAAAATTCCTCCACAACATGGAACTTCCATTTTTACAACAGTAATTGTATTTACTTTTGATTTATCTATTAATGAAACTAATTTTTCAATATATATTTCTTTATTAGCATCTAGTTTAGGGCAGGCAATAGCAAGCGATCTTCCTTTTAGAAATTTATTGTGAAAATCTCCTACAGAAAAAGCAACACAATCAGCTGCTAATAACAAATCTGAATTCTGAAAATAATTTGCAGCAGGATTTACCAAATGCATCTGTACAGGCCACTGAGTTAATTGAGAAGGAACTTCTCCAACCTCTTCTTTTTGAGTTGCATCAGGCTTATTAATAGTTTTCTCCATTGATCCAGGACATCCGCCTCCATGATGATGTTCATGATGATGTTTGGGTTTTTCTTCATGTCCACCACAACCACATGAGTCTTCGTTTTTTATGCTATTATTATGTACAGCATCCATAACTTCCTCTACAGTAAAATTAAACTCTGATTTATTTTCTTGCATCCATCGAATACCTTGTTTTAAGAATCCAAACTCACTATGATCTTTCAAATGAGAAAGATGGGCAATAACAGTATTTTTTCCCTTCTTAACCATTTCTTTAATAACAAAAATTTCATCATAAGGTTGAGCTTCTCTTTCAATAATTTCAATAGCTCCTTCAGGACAATGACCAATACATGCTCCTAGCCCATCACACATCAAATCACTAACTAAACGAGCTTTCCCATCTATAATCTGTAATGCCCCCTCATGACAATTTGGAATACACTCTCCACATCCAGTGCATTTGTCTTCGTCTATTTGTATTATATCCCTTTTCATTTTTAATTATTGTGTTAGTTAAATTTCTAAATTTTATATTTAAGTAATGCGGTACCAAAATAACAAGTAGTTTTTCATCTGACCAAATTTTCTTGTATGATTTTTATCATATTTTCAAATTAAGCCTCGTAAATTCTTTATTCTGGGATCAATGGCGTTCTAAATAAAAAATCTTTCAAAATAAAATTTAACATTCATAGGGTTTATTACAGTTGAAAATTCATATTTTAAAATAAAACTCCTTGTGTTACCTCTTTTTTGTTCATAGGAGGGGGCAAATGAGTGATCTAACCATTTTAAAAAGTTAATTTTCACAAAGAGATTCAATCGAATAAAATCAATAAAATTCGATCATCACCATTCCAAATTAAGCAAGAGTTTTCAGGTATTTTAAAACAAGCATGGTGATTAACAGTCATCTATCTTGAATTATTCCCGTATTTTATTTATTCCGATAATGGATTTAATGTGAAGTAATTGTTTCATTTCTCTGGAAAAGTCTCAACTTGCCACCTACTTTTATATAAACTCGCTAATCGCGTTTGCTATCTAAGGTATTTAATTAGTGATAAGTTCAATTGCTTATTTATTTTCGCGAATCTTTTTGACTTCTCGCAAGTGTGCAAGTACTCAAACAGAATCTTTTTTGCTTCTCGCAAGTGTGCAAATGCCCAAACAGAATCTTTTTTGCTTCTCGCAAATGTGCAAATGCCCAAACAGAATCTTTTTTGCTTCTCGCAAGTGTGCAAGTGCCCAAACAGAATCTTTTTGACTTCTCGCAAGTGTGCAAATGCCCAAACAGAATCTTTTTTGGTTTCTCGCAAGAGTGCAAGTACTCAAACAGAATCTTTTTTGCTTCTCGCAAATGTGCAAGTCCTCAAACAGAATCTTTTTGGCTTCTCGCAAGTGTGCAAGTGCCCAAACAGAATCTTGTAAATATCCTAACAGTTTGTTAAGATGGTTTTCAGAAACAGATTGATATCTTTACGTAAAAAGTAGTAGAATTTCTAATTCTATATTTTTTTCGAATAAAAACTTAATTGTTGGGGTAAAATATCTTTTTTAAAGACAAATAGTTCGATGCATAAGATTATTGAGTAAAGCTAAATGATAAACTAGTGTTATAGTGTCTCCCAAATTAACAGACAAAAACTTATTGATAAATTAATTTAGTTTAATTTTGTCTCGCTAATTTATAAGGTGCGAGTTATGAATAAAATTGAGCTATTGGCTCCGGCAAAAAATGTAGAGTTTGGAATGGCAGCCATAAATTATGGTGCCGATGCAGTGTATATAGGATCGCCAAAATTTGGAGCAAGAGTATCTGCCGGAAATTCGTTGCACGATATAAGTGCTCTTACAAAATATGCTCATAAGTATTATGCAAAAACATATGTTACTCTAAATACAATATTGTTTGATAAGGAGCTCGACGAAGCACAAACAATCATTCATCAGTTGTATAACGAGGGTGTAGATGCTGTAATAGTTCAGGATATGGGTATTCTAGAAATGGATTTACCTCCAATTCCGTTATTTGCAAGTACTCAAACTCATAATTACTCGTGGGAGAAAATAAAATTTCTCGAAAATGTAGGATTACAACGTGTGATTCTTGCTCGCGAGCTCTCGTTAAATCAGATTAAAGAAATAAGATCAAAAACCAATGTTGATTTAGAGTTTTTTGTACACGGAGCTTTATGTGTAAGCTATAGTGGAAAGTGTTATTTTAGTAGGGCTATAAATAAAGGGAGTGCCAACAGAGGAGCTTGTGCGCAAGCCTGTAGGGCATATTATTCGTTGGTTGATGCTAAGGGCGATACCTTAATAAAAGATAAACATCTGCTGTCGTTAAAAGATTTAAACTTGTCTGACTATATTGACGATTTATTAAAAGCAGGTATTAGTTCGTTTAAAATCGAGGGTCGGTTAAAAGACATTGATTATGTAAAAAATATAACAAGTTTTTACCGACAAAAGATTGACAATAGTTTGTTAGGAACAAACTTATGCAAAGAATCGTCGGGGAAAGTATATTATGATTTTACTCCTGACCCGAAAAGAACATTTAATCGCGACTATACATCGTATTTTGTTGATAAGCGAAATAAGAATATCTTATCGGAGCATACACAAAAATCAATTGGTAAGAAAATAGGAATTGTACGATCGATTCATAAGAATTATTTTATTCTCGACTCAACAGAAAAATTGAATAATGGAGACGGAATCTGTTTTTTCGATTCGGATAATAAGCTACAAGGAACAAAAGTTAACAAAACTGATAACAAAAAAATATTTTCGGATAGTTTAAAAAATATAAAGACAGGAACAGAGATATATCGCAACTTTGATATTGTATTTAACAAACTTTTAGCAACATCGAAAACAATAAGAAAAATAACAGCTAAGATATCGATTGTCGAAATAGACAAAGGGGTTAAAGTTAAAGCTGTCGACGAGGATAATAACAGAATCGAATTTGATGTAATCAATAAAAAAGAAATTGCTAAAAATCCCGAAAGGGCTCTTGAGAACATAAAAAAGCAGTTAGAAAAATCGGGCGATTCGATTTTTAATATCGAAAAAGTAGATGTGAGCTTAGAAACATCGATCTTTTTCCCGATATCAGAATTAAATAATATGCGACGACAAGCGCTGATTTTGTTAGAAAAGGAGCGAGTAAAGAATTACAAAAGATCAGAATTTGAGATTATAAAAAACGATATCCCGTATTTATCTAATACGATTACTTACAAAGAAAATACTTTAAATAAGCTTGCTGAAAAGTTTTATAAACGACATGGAGTTACTCAGATCGAAAAAGCTTTTGAAGCACAGAGTGATTTTAAGGATAAAGATATAATGCAAACAAAACATTGTTTAAAGTATCAGATAGGGGCATGTTTAAAATATCATAACAATCCGAAAAAGATATCAGAACCTTTGTTTTTAAAAGATAATAATCGAAAATATCGTTTAGAGTTTGATTGTAAGAATTGTCAGATGAAAGTTAAGATGTAAATATATTAAGCAATGGTTGTTGGTGTTTTCTGTATACTAATTTGTGTTTTTATTCTATTACTTTAAAAATAAACCCAACGCCATGTTTGTTTTCGATAGATATACGATTGTTGTTTTTGAAATACTTTCGAAGCCTAGTTATAAAAACGTCTAAACTTCGTCCGGTAAAATAATCGCTTTCGCCCCACAAAACGGTTAATATCCGTTCGCGAGAAATTACAGTATTCCGATTTTCGACAAAAAACTTTAATAGTTCGGCTTCGCGCAGAGTAATTTTATATTCGGTTTCGTCTTGTTTTATCTTGAAATTTTCCCAATCGAATATCGTATTGCCAATATGTGATAACTCTTCTGTATTTGTATTTGTTATGCGTTTGCGCTTTAAAAAAACTTTAATACGCAAGACAAGCTCGTCTATCGAGTAAGGTTTAGTAATGTAATCGTCGGCTCCCAAAGTAAGACCTTTGATTTTGTCTTCGTGTAAGGTTTTTGCGGTAATAAAAAGTATAGGTATTTCTTTGTTTATCGAGCGTATTTTGTAAGCCAAATCGAAACCATCGAGCTTAGGTAGCATGATGTCTAAAAGACAAATGTCGAATTTTTCTTGCGAAAAAGTATTTAAAGCGTCTAATCCATTATTTATATAAGTAACATCAAACCCTTTGCGAGTTAAATTCTCGTTTGTAATAAAACCCAGGGTTTCGTCATCTTCTACATATAGTATTTTAGCTTCTTTGTTGTTCATTTCTTATTTTTTAGGAATAATTAAAGATATGCTAGTGCCTTGATTTAGTTTGCTGTCTAGTTTTAATTTCCATTTGTGCTGACATGCAATGTTTTTTACGTAGCTTAAACCTAGTCCAAAACCTTTTGTATTATGAATATTTCCGGTAGGAACCCTGAAAAATTTTTTAAAAACTCTTTTCTGATATTTCTTATCAATTCCAATTCCGTTGTCTTTAAATTGTAAAACAAGATGCTTTTTGAGTAAATGTCCTGTAATTGTTATTTTAGGTTGTTCTGATGTGTTGTATTTTAACGAATTGTCAATAATGTTTAAAACAAGATTTCCAAAATGAAAATTATCCATATAGATATCCGTATCTAAATTATCCGGAATTAAATCAATTTTTCCTTCTTTTTGCTGAATACGCCACGATGTTTTCTCTAATGCATCTTGTAAACCCGATAGCAGATTTTGTTTTTGAATGCTAATTGTTTTATAGTTTTCGATTTTTTGCATTCCCAGTGTTTTTTCAACCTGATTTAATAGATAAAATGCTTGCGATTTTATTATCTGAGCATATTTTTTTATTCGATCAGGTTCTTTAACAATCGAGTCTTCGTTAAGAACATCGCTAGATAGTACTATTGACGAAAGGGGTGTTTTAAATTCGTGAGTAAGATTGTTTGTAACATCTTTTTGTAGCTCAGAAAATCTACGTTGTTGCAGGATAATTATTAAAGCATATGCTAAAAATAAAATTACAAATATTAGTATCCCCGAAAGGTAGTATACACTGTTTATATTGCCATAGATATGTTGTTTGCGCCAAGGGAAATAAATCCCGAAATAATAAATAAAATCTTCGTGCTTTGGTAGGGTTATTTGTAATGGTTTTTTCTTTTTATTACTCAGATTAACATATTTGCCATAAAGCATAACATCGGTCTGGCAATCGTAAATAGCATATTCGAAATCGAGTTTTATATTTTGTTTTTCGAATGTTCTTACAAGGTAATGTTCAAGTATTTCGGGATTTATAAAATCGTTTACGTTTACAACAAAATAATCAGAAGAGTGCTGAAAAACCGGATTTTGTCCATCGTAATAGATATTGTTTAGTTCATATATTTGTTCGACAACATCCCAAAGAGCCACTTGTATTTGTTGATTTAGTTTACGCTCTTCGTTATTGAAATTTATTTGGAAAAAATATACTTGTATGACTATTATCCCGATAATACAAATTACCCCTAATAAAATAACAATCCTGATAGCTGGCTTTCTCATTTTGCTAATATATGCAATTATGCTTGTATATATTTTTTATTAACAGAAATTAACAGGAGGCGTATTTATAATGATTTGTATTGTTATAATTGTATTTTTACAATTATCAGTTAATCGATTGCTAATATAAGATTGCTATTGAAAAACAAAAGTACTCTTGCTAAAATACGAACTCAATGAGAAAATTTTATTTAACATTAATTCTTGTATTAATTTCAATTGTCGGATTTACACAAAAAAATAATTTATTGCTAGTACATCCTACCCAGTATAATTTAGAGTTGTTTACTTATTTAATAGATAATAAAATAATCAATATCGATAGCTTACAAATAACAGGGGTATATCATAAAGATGAAAATTATGATTATTCAAAATCTCAAACATTTATTCGTGCAAATAATTTAGCAATAAAACTTATTGAAATAGGAGGGAAGCTTACTCCAAATAGCTTGTACAAGAAAAATACATGTAGTAATAGTTATATCGAATTATTTAAGTCGAGTAATGGAGTTTTGTTTTTTGGTGGCCCCGATTTGCCTCCTTCTGTTTATGGCGAACCAATGAGTTTATTAACACGAGTATCCGATCCTTATCGGCATTATTTAGAATTGTCGTTTCTTTTTCATCTTCTTGGAGGAATGCAAAACCCCAATTTTAATGCTTTGTTAAAGCAAAATCCCGATTATGTAATTTATGGAATTTGTTTAGGGATGCAAACAATAAATGTAGCTGCAGGCGGAACAATGATTCAGGATATTCCTTCTGAGGTTTATCAACACAAAACTGTTGAGCAAGTATTAAATTCGGCAAAAACTATTCAACATCGAAACTATAACAAGAATATAGAAAATGATAAAGCCTTATTTTCGGGTAGTTTTCATCCAATAAAAATTTTAAACCCCAAACAACTTATAAATTCCGAAAAGGTAGAAATGACGCCATTGGTTTATAGTAATCACCATCAGGCTATCGAAAAAACAGGGAAAAATATTCAAATTATAGCTACATCTGTCGATCGTAAAATTATCGAAGCCATTAGTCATAAAAAATATCCAAATGTTATTGGAGTTCAGTTTCACCCCGAAGGAATTTATTTGCATAATCAGCAGTTGCAATATAAAACAGATCCCAATAAAACTCTCAAGTCAGGGAAACAAATATTGAAAGAGAACAATAGCTATCAATTTCATTTAGACTTTTGGAAAACTTTTTCAGAAAAATTTAATTGAAATTATTCACAAAGCTTTAATGAAAACAGATAAGACATAGTAGTGCCAAGGAGTATTTTCAGCTTGCAATTTAATTTTCGAGATTGCTCAAAAAAGTTATGAAATCACAATATCGTCTGCGCGATACGGGAATCTCTTTTCCATCAACCATTTCTAACATATAACTATCTCGTCCAAATCTACGAATGTAAACCCCATTTATAATGTACGATCGGTGTACTCTAAAGAAATGATCCATATTAAGTAATTCCTCTATTTGTTTTATTGGTTTCGAAATAACCATCTGTTCCAAATTTCTGAAATGTGCAATAGTGTAAACACCATCAGCACATAAATACATCAGATTTTCGGTTTCAATAAGCTCAAAACCATTCGAAGTAGGAATTTTTATCCTCTGAAATCTACTTGAATTAAGTCCATCAAGTAGCTTTTGGTAATTTAACGAACCATCTATCTTGTTTAATTTCTTTTCTTTAACTTTTTCTAGAGCATTTAATACTTCAGGAATAGTAGGAGGTTTTAGTATATAATCTAAAGCATTTTCTTTTATTGCTTTTATTGCATAATTCTCGAAAGCTGTAGCAAAAATAACTTCAAAATCAATATCTGGAATACTTGCCAAAACCTGAAAACCTGAAAGCTTTGGCATCTCTATGTCTAAAAAAACAACATCAGGTTTATGGGTTAATATTAAATTAATACCCTCAATAGGGTCTGTTGTTGTTGCAATAATTTCATGATCGACATTATTAACCTGTATGATTTTACAAAGAACATTTATTGCATTGATCTCATCATCAATAATGATAATTTTTAATTTCATATTATAATCCCCTAGTATTTACTCTTAATTTTAATGCTGCAAATATCTTATAATAACCGTAGGAAATTATATAAATCTATACAAGATATAATCTAAAAAATTCACAAAATTAAAATTTAAAACAATCAACATAAGAAAGCGACTAATATACAAAAAAGTAATAAAAATTTTGTGGGGTTTTTACCTCCTTTTTTGTTTATAATAGTTAATTTGTGTTATAACAGTTCTAATCTGCTAGCATCTAATCTCAAAAAGATAAATAACAATATTGTAAATGCCCATAGCGAAGAGCCTCCATAACTAAAAAAAGGAAGAGGAATCCCAATTACAGGAACCAGACCTATGGTCATTCCTATATTAATTGCAACATGAAAGAAAATTACAGATACTACACCATAACCATATATGCGACTAAAAGCCGATCTTTGACGTTCAGCAATACCTACTAGGCGATACAACAAAAATGCAAACAAGAATATAACAACAGAGGTTCCTAAAAAACCCCATTCTTCGCCAATGGTACAAAATATAAAGTCGGTACTTTGTTCCGGAACAAAATCAAATTTTGTTTGTGTTCCTTGCAAGAAACCTTTCCCCGAAAAGCCTCCCGAGCCAATGGCTATTTTTGATTGATTCACATTATATTCAACCCCATAAGGATCCGATTCTAGACCTAGTACTACATTTATTCTTTTCTGTTGATGTTCTTCTAAAAAGTTATTAAAAACATAATCAACAGAATAAGTAAAGGCTGTTGTGCTGAATAGAAATATTAATAAAATAAAAACATTTTTAAGTTTGTTCTTAACCGATGAGTATATATAAATTAAACTCGATATAGTTAATGCAATAAGAATTATATAATAATTCGATAAATGTATTTCTAAAATTTGATTTACTACTAATAGTATAAAAATTATTGATCCTAATATCAAAAATCCAAATCCAGTTTTTTTAAAATCTTTATTTAATGCTAAAAAAATAAGAAATGTAATAATTATAGAACCAATTAAGATTACGAATTTGCTAAATACTAATGCTAGTATAAAAAGGACTACTATTAATAATCCTATAAGTAATATACTTTCCGAAATTCCTTCGCGATACAAAACCAATATAAAAACAAAGTATACTAATGCCGAACCAGTATCATTTTGTAGAAGAATTAATACTGCAGGAAGCAGAATTATTGCAGCTAATCTGATATATGATTTAAAGCTATTTATTTTTACATTGAATGCACTTAAATAACGAGATATTGCCAGTGCTGTTGCTATTTTTGCAAATTCTGATGGCTGAACTCTAAAGCTTCCTATTTGAAACCACGAAGTAGCTCCATTAATTTCTTTCCCAAATATTAGTACTGCTACAAGTAAAAGAATCATTGTTCCATATATAGCATAAGCAAAATATGAGTAGAAGTTTATGTCTATTAATAAAATTATAAAAGCCAATAGTAAACCAGCCGAGATCCAAATCAACTGTTTTCCATATCTCATCGAAAAATCAAATATTGACTGATGTCCCTCATTATAAACTGCTGCATAAATATTTATCCAACCCATAAATACAAGCAATAAATACAAGATAATAGTAAACCAATCAATGTTAAACCATATGTTAATTTTTCTTTGCATTATAATTTATTTCAGCATTTAATATATAATCTTCCCACCACTGGATAGAGATTTCTTTATTAAGATATTTTTCGATCATTAATTTGGCTGTTGGAGCAGCCCAAGTGCCTCCAAATCCTCCGTTTTCAATATAAACAGCAATTGCTATTTTAGGATTATTTTTTGGTGCAAAAGCAATAAATATAGAGTGGTCTTCGCCATGTGGATTTTGGGCTGTTCCAGTTTTTCCACATACTGTAACATTCGGAACCTGAGCTAAACGTGCTGTACTACCTGTTCCTGGAGCTCCGTTTACAGCTAAATCCATTCCTTCTATTACTTCGTTAAAATAACTCGAATCTATTTTTGTATAATGTTTTTCATTAAACCGATCATCTAAACTATAATCTCCTTCAATTTCTTTTACTATATGAGGTGTGTAATAATATCCTTTATTAGCAATAATCGATGTCATATTTGCCATTTGCAATGGTGTGACTCCTAATTCTCCTTGTCCAATAGCCATTGATACTATTGTTAATGAGCCCCAGCCATTTTTTCCATGAATTCTGTCGTAAATTTTCTTATCAGGAACCAAACCTTTTAGTTCGTTATTAAAATCACTTCCTAGACGTCTTCCTAAATTAAATGAAAATAAATAATCACTCCATTTATCAAAAGCTTCTCTTATTGATGGATATTTTTTATTATCTAAAATATTTCGAAATACATTACAGTAATATGTATTACACGATATCTGAATTGATTCTTTTAAATTTAGAGGGCTTCTATGATAATGACATCCTACTCTTAGGTTTCGGGCAAAATAAGCACCACCACAGCTATATTTAGTTCGAGGCAATACAACTCCTTCTTGCAAGCCTATTAAAGCATTTATAATTTTAAAAGTTGATCCTGGAGGATATTGAGCCATTAGTGCTCTGTTAAAAAGAGGTTTTAATGTATCGATTTTTAACGAAAGATAATTAGGTGATCGTTTTCGCCCAACCAACAACTCAGGATTATAGCTAGGAGAAGAAACCAATGTTAAAATTTCTCCTGTAGATGGTTCGATAGCTACAATACTACCGATTTTGTTTTTCATTAATTTTTCTCCATACGATTGTAAATCGGCATCTATTGTCGAAATTATATTAGATCCAACCAGAGCTTCTTTGTCTAATTTTTTATTGGCATACGATCCTTTTATGCGGTTATGTACATCAACTAAAAAAACATTAACCCCTTTTTCGCCACGTAATTGTTTTTCGTAATATTTTTCAATTCCACTAATTCCAATATAATCTCCCGATTTATAATAATTATCTTTAGATATAATCTTATCGTTTACCTCTCCTACATAGCCTAAAACATGAGCTGCATTTTCTGATGTATATTTTCGAATGGTTCGAGGCTGTACAAAAAAACCAGAAAATTTGAATAATTTCTCTTGTAATTTAGCATACGTTTTTGATGATATTTGTTTTAAGAAAATCGAAGAGTTATATACTGAATATTTACGTGCTCCTTTAATTCCATTTCTTACATATTCTTTATCTATATCCAGTATTTGACAAAATTCGGTTGTATCAAAAGCTTTTACCTGACGTGGAATAACCATCAAGTCATAAGCAGCTTCATTATATACAAGTAGCTCGCCATTTCTGTCGTAAATTAATCCACGAGCAGGAAACTGTGTAACATATCTTAAAACATTATTACTTGCTGTTAATTTGTAGCTGTTATCAATTACTTGCAAAAAAAATAACCGAATTACATATACAAATCCGATTAGTATAACTATAAAGCGAATAATATGTCTTCTGTTTGCAAACGAATCCACAAGTTAAATTATTAATATTATTTTTTATTACGACTGAAAAAATACTGACTAATTATTACTAATATAAAGGTAAATATCGAGCTTAATAATACTCGTGTTAATGTAGCTAAGAAATTTGAGAAACTCGAAACTTCAATATAAAATAAAAAAAGATGATGAGATAGAATCAGAATCGAAGCATAACGAACAAACCAATTAGCACCATAATATTTCAATTGAGGATAAGTTTCTTTTTCATAACCTTCGCGAGGAGATATTAACTTCAAAATATAAGGTCGTAAAAATGCCATAAATACAGTGGCCGAACTATGCATTCCTAAAGTATTTGAAAAAAGGTCTATAAAAAAACCTAACGAAAAGGCAAGCACAAGTAAAAACCAATTCGGAATTTCAAAAGGTAAGATTAAAATGAACAAAACATAGAAGTATGGATTTATAAATCCTCCCAAGCGTATATTATTTAATACAAATACCTGTATTAATATTAACATCAGAAAACTTAATATATATTTGGGTAGTAGTTTAATCATTGTTTTGAGTTTCTTCTTCTAGAGTTAAAATTTCATTTTGCATTAAATTCCCAATTACATTAACATGGCTTAGATTTTTAAAATTTGTAGATAGTTTAACTTTTATTTCATAAAAACTTCCTGATTTTTCATGAAAATCATCAATATAACCAATTAATATTCCCTCAGGATATATTGATGAGTAGCCACTGGTAATTATAGTATCTCCTTTTTGAATATTAACATGTAGAGGAATATCTTTTAATATTGCAAATGTATATTTTCTACCATCCCAACCTAAAGAACCATAATAACCATTCTTCTTTATTTTGGCACTAACTTTTAAATCAGTATTCAGTAAAGATATTACTGTTGAATAATTATCGGAAACGCCTTTTACAATACCAACAATACTTTCGTTAGCAACAACTGCCATTTCTGGTTTTAAGCCTTGTAAACGTCCTTTGTTTAGTGTCAGAAAATTGTGTTTCCTATCAATAGAATTATTAACAATTCGAGCAGAAGTATATCTATATCTTTGATTTAATATGGTATCATTAATTGATCTAAAAAAAAGTTCATCCGATTTATATGTTGATTCAAGAATATTTAATAGGCGTGTATTCTCTTTAGCAAGTCTGTCATTCTCCTCGCTTAAGGTCATATATTTTTTTAGATTATTAATCTTTGAATAAAAATTACCAGCAAATTCTCTAGTAATATTTACAAACTTAGCTCTATGAAAATTATTATTATTAACTAATAAAGCAATAGAAAAGATTTCAATAAGAATAAATAATAATAAAAAATGTATTCGTAATAAAAAATTTAATAAACTCCTCATACTACCCTATTTATTCTTATCGAAGTTATTTTATCTCATTAAGAATGAAAATCTATCAACATTTTTTAATGCAATTCCAGTTCCCCTGGCAACAGCATGCAAAGGATCTTCAGCAACATAGAAAGGAATTCCAATTTTATCTGTTAAACGTTTGTCTAATCCTCGCATTAAAGCACCACCTCCTGCAAGATGAATTCCATCACTAACAATGTCTGCATATAATTCTGGAGGAGTTTGTTCTAAAACTCCTAATATAGCAGTTTCGACTTTCGAAATAGATTTATCTAAGCAATGAGCAATTTCTTGGTACGATACAGGGATTTCTACAGGCATAGCAGTCATTAAATTGGGTCCTCTAACAACAAAGTCTTCTGGAGGATTTTCTAGTTCGGCTAAACATGATCCTACATGGATTTTTATTTCTTCGGCTGTGCGCTCACCTATTTTTATATTATGTTGATGACGCATATAAGCTTGAATGTCAGCAGTAAATGCATCTCCTGCAATTCGAATTGATTTATTACTAACAATTCCACCTAAAGCAATAACTGCAACCTCGGTTGTTCCTCCTCCTATATCAACAACCATACTTCCTTTGGGTTCTTCAACATCTATTCCCATTCCTATAGCTGCTGCCATAGGCTCATATATCATATACACATCTCTACCTCCTGCGTGTTCAGAAGAGTCTCTTACTGCACGCATTTCTACTTCGGTACTTCCAGATGGAATACAAACAACTAATTTTAATGAAGGTGTAAACAATTGGGGCTTTTGATTTATCTTCTTTATCATCCCTCGAATCATTAATTCAGCAGCATTAAAATCTGCTATAACTCCATCTCTTAATGGTCGGATTGTTCGAATATTGACATGCGTTTTCCCATGCATTTGTCGAGCTTTCTTTCCTATAGCTATAAGCTTATTTGAACTTTGTTCTATAGCAACAATAGATGGTTCATCAACAACAATTTTATCATTGTGAATTATGATGGTATTGGCTGTACCCAAATCCATTGCTAATTCTTGTGTGAAAAATGAAAAAAATCCCATTGTTTATCTTTTATATTTATTAATTCTTATAATATTAATGTTTAAAATGTCGGATTCCTGTAAATACCATTGAAATATCATTCGCATTACAAAAATCAATTGATTCATTATCTCTTACAGAACCTCCCGGCTGAATAATTGCATTAATTCCTTCTTCTTTTGCTATTTGTACCGAATCTGAAAAAGGGAAAAATGCATCCGAAGCCATTACAGCTCCATTAAGATCAAAATTAAAGTTTTTTGCTTTTGCTATTGCCTGTTTCAAAGCATCAATTCTTGATGTTTGTCCTATACCACTTGCATAAAGCTGTTTGTTTTTTGCTAAAACTATTGCATTCGATTTTGAATGTTTTACAAGTTTATTGGCAAATAATAAATCTTCAATATCTTGTTCGCTTGGCTTCTTGCTTGTTGCTGGTGTTAAATCTTCAGGTTTTTCTGTTTTTGAATCTTTGTCCTGAACTAAAGCTCCATTTAATAAAGACCTATATTGTTTGGTAGGGAATTTGAAAAGCTTTTGAATTAAAATAATTCTATTTTTCTTCTTTTTAAGGATATCTAAAGCTTCTTTCTCATAACTAGGAGCAATAATTACTTCAAAAAATATCTTGTCGATTTCAATTGCTGTTTCCAAATCAACTTCTTTATTGGTTATCAAAATTCCACCAAAAGCAGAAATGGGATCTCCAGCTAAAGCATCATTCCATGCTTCTACTAGGTTATTTCTTGAAGCTACACCACAAGCATTATTGTGTTTTAATATAGCAAAAGTTGTTTCGTTAAAATCAGAAATTAATTGCACTGCCGATTCAATATCTAATAAATTGTTATATGATATTTGTTTCCCATGCAGTTGATCAAATACATCTTCTAATTTACCAAAAAAACTACCTTTTTGGTGAGGGTTTTCACCATAGCGAAGTTCATTTGTTATATTGTAGCTTGTTTTTAAGCAAGGAATATCAAAATCTTTGTTAAAGTAATTAAAGATAGCGGTATCGTAATGCGACGAAACTTTAAATGCTTCTAGCGCAAATCTTTTTCTATCATCAACAGAAGTTTCTCCTTTTTTCGAATCTAACAATTCAATTAAGGACTGATATTGATCTTTTGAAGGAACAATTAATGTATCTTTATAGTTTTTTGCAGCAGCGCGAATCAATGAAATTCCTCCAATATCAATTTTTTCAATGATGTCTTCTTGATTAGCACCTGATTTTACTGTTTTCTCAAAAGGATATAGATCAACTATGATTAAATCAATTTCAGGAATTTTAAATTCAGAAATTTGTTCTTTATCTTGAGGATTATCTCGTCGAGCTAAGATTCCTCCGAAAATCTTAGGATGCAATGTTTTTACTCTTCCTCCTAAAATTGAAGGATATTCAGTTACAGATTCAACTGAGGTTACGTCTACTCCTTGTTCTTCAATAAACTCTTTGGTTCCTCCCGTCGAAAATATTTTTACATTTAAATCTTTTAATCTCGCAATAATAGGCTCTAAGTTATTTTTATCAAAAACAGAAATTAAAGCCGAATCAATTTTCTTATAATCACTCATTTACTAAACACTATTAAATCTAGACAAAAATACTTAAAAAAAACTGTAAAATTGCAATTAGATCAATGTAATTCTTTGAATAAATATGGCTTTTATAAATAGACTTTTCTCATCTTAAATTTTATTGTGCACGGATAACTGTAAAAAAATGATAAAGAAGTGTTTTGTTTCTAACTTTTTAGAGACAAAGAAACTTTAATTTTATTTAGTTCTTATGTGTATATCGTATTATTAAATTTTTCCCAAAGTAAAACAATCTGAGGTTTTAAGAAAAAAGGATAATTTTAAAAGATTACTTTCCAATGCTTTTGCAATTATTTACAGTCGATTAGTTCATGATACAAAAAAAATTCTATTTTAATCTTATCTTTGTAATGTTTTTGAAAAAGATTTTAACATTGAATTTGTATGATGAATTTAGAATTAAGCGAACAAGAGATTATCCGTAGGCAATCGCTAGAAGAGTTAAGAAAGTTAGGGATAGAACCATATCCTGCAGCAAAGTACAATGTAAGTACTAATTCACAGGAGATACTTTCTAAATTCGATTCAGAAAAGAACAATTTTCAGGAAATTAGTATTGCTGGTAGGATAACAGGTCGAAGAATTATGGGGAGCGCTTCGTTTGTGGAGTTGCAAGATGATAAAGGAAAAATTCAAGTTTATTTTAAACGAGATAATATTTGTCCTGATGATGATAAAACATTATACAATACAGTATTTAAGAAACTTTTAGATATTGGAGATATTATAGGAGTAAAAGGTAATGTCTTTATAACCAAGGTTGGTGAGATATCTGTTAATGTTACTGAATTTACAGTTTTAAGTAAATCTATCAAACCTTTACCTGTTGTAAAAGAAAAAGATGGGAAAACTTATGATGCTTTTTCAGATCCAGAACAAAGATACCGTCAGCGGTATGTTGATTTAATTGTAAATCCTCAAGTTAAAGATGTTTTTGTTCAACGAGCAAAAATTATTAATACTATGCGTGAAATGTTTAATGAACGAGGATATTTAGAAGTAGAAACTCCTATATTACAATCTATTCCAGGAGGTGCTGCTGCTCGTCCATTTATAACACATCACAATGCATTAAACATACCATTATATTTAAGAATAGCAAATGAGCTTTATCTAAAGAGATTAATTGTTGGTGGTTTTGATGGAGTCTACGAATTTGCAAAAGATTTCAGAAATGAAGGAATGGATAGAACTCACAATCCTGAATTTACAGTGATGGAAATTTATGTTGCCTATAAAGATTACATTTGGATGATGGAATTCACCGAAGAAATGTTAGAAAAGGTAGCACTTGCATTACACGGGACAACCAAAGTAAAAATAGGGGATAACGAAATTGATTTTAAAGCTCCTTATCGTCGACTATCAATGATAGATGCTATTAAAGAATATACTGGAGTTGATATTTCTGGAATGGATGAAGAACAATTACGTAAATTATGTAAAGACCTAGGTGTAGATGTTGATGAAACCTTTGGAAAAGGAAAAATGATTGATGAAATTTTTGGTGAGAAATGTGAGCATCATATGATTCAACCTACTTTTATAACTGATTATCCTGTAGAGATGTCTCCTCTTTGTAAGAAACATAGAGATAATCCAGAGTTAACAGAGCGTTTTGAGTTGATGGTGAATGGAAAAGAGTTGTGTAATGCATACACTGAGCTTAATGATCCAATTGATCAATTAGATAGATTTCAAGATCAATTAAAACTTTCCGAAAAAGGAGATGATGAAGCAATGTTTATTGATCATGATTTTGTTAGGGCTCTTGAATATGGTATGCCTCCAACATCGGGTATGGGGATTGGTATTGATCGTTTGACTATGTTTATGACAGGGCAAGACTCAATACAAGATGTATTGTTTTTTCCTCAAATGAGACCAGAGAAGAAAGTTCATAAGGATGATGTTATGCTTTATACTCAAATTGGAATTCCTGAAGAATGGGTTGCTGTTATTCAAAAAGCAGGATATTTAACTGTAGAAAGTATGAAGGACGCTAGTCCAGGAGGTTTACATCAAAAAATATGTGGGTTAAATAAAAAACATAAATTAGGATTACAAAATCCAACACAAGAAGATGTGAAAAGTTGGATTTCAAATATTTAATAACCTAAAATAGAAATAAAAAATAAAGATAATCGAAAAATACTACAGATGAAATCTGACCAAAAAGTAGCTGTTTTAGGTGGAGGTAGTTGGGCTACTGCTATTATTAAGATGCTTCTTGAAAATGTTAATCATATTAACTGGTATATGAGAAGCATCAAGAAAATAAAACATATACAGGAACATAAACGAAATAATTTTTATTTAAGTTCTGTTACTTTAGATATAGACAGAATAAATCTTTCTAATGATATTAAAGAAGTTGTTGAGGATGCAGATATTGTAATATTTGCAATCCCTTCAGCTTTTTTAAAAGAAACTTTAGAAAATGCAGATGTTAATTTAAAAGGTAAAATTATAGTTTCGGCAATAAAGGGAATTATCCCTCAGGATAACTTAATTATAGCTGAATTTTTTAATAAATACTATAATATTCCTTTCGAATCATTTGCAGTTATTTCAGGACCTTGTCATGCCGAGGAGGTTGCAATGGAAAGATTGTCTTATTTAACGATAGCGTCGCAAAACTTAAGAAATGCTCGGATAGTTGCAGACATTCTTAGTTCATATTTTATTAAAACAAGTATTTCTGAAGATATTTACGGAACAGAATATTCGGCTGTTTTGAAAAATGTTTTTGCAGTTGCTGCAGGTATTTGCCATGGATTAGGGTATGGAGATAATTTTAATGCTGTTTTAATATCTAATGCAATACAAGAAATAAAACGATTTGTTGATGCAGTTCATCCTATTACTCGTGATATAAAGAGTTCGGCTTATCTTGGCGATCTATTAGTTACAGCATATTCTCAGTTTAGTCGTAATAGAACATTTGGAAATATGATTGGTAAAGGGTATTCTGTTAAAACAGCTCAGTTGGAAATGAGTATGATTGCCGAAGGGTATTATGCTGTAAAATCAATTCATGAGATTAACAAAAATCATCTTGTTAATATGCCTATATGCGAAGCTGTGTATAATATTTTATATGAAAAAATATCTCCTGCAATTGAAATTAGATTGCTAACAGAGAATTTACGATAATAAAAAACACATCGTTATGAAACATATCGAAGTTGATTTGTCTAAGGCAATAGCATTTGTTGATAAAGGTAATTTTAATCAAAAGTGTAAGCTTTGTGCAGAGAATGATTTGAAGCTAAAAAATAAAACCGGAGTTGGAAGTGATTTTTTAGGTTGGTATGATTTTCCGAATAAAATTTCGGACGATTTGGTTTATAGAATAAATGAAACAGCATCAATTCTGAGAAAGAATTCAGAGATTATTGTCGTTATAGGAATCGGAGGTTCTTATCTCGGAGCTGAAGCAATTATTAATACTTTGTCAGGCCATTTTCATTGTTCGAAAAATAACAAACCTCATATTATTTTTGCAGGGCAAAATTTATCAGGAGATTATCACTCTGAATTATTGTCCTTTTTAAGAGGAAAGAAATTTTCATTAATTGTAATTTCAAAATCGGGGACCACAACAGAACCAGCTATTGCTTTTCGATTATTACGCAAAGAATTAGAACGGAGTGTAGGCAAAGAACAGGCCGCAAAACAAATAGTTGCAATTACAGATCCAAAGCAAGGAGCTTTACGTAAGCTTGCTTTACAAGAGAAGTATACTTTGTTTGAAATTCCGAGCGATATAGGAGGCCGTTATTCTGTTTTGAGTCCTGTAGGGTTATTGCCTGTTGCTTGTGCTGGTTTTGATATTCAGCAATTGATTAATGGAGCTAAATCAATGTTTGAAATTTCAAATAGTAACTATGCCGAAAATCCTGTCTACCAGTATGCAGCTCTTCGTCATATTTTTTATTCTGATTCGAAAACAATTGAGATTATAGCTAATTACAATCCTTTATTAAAAAGTTTTTCTGAATGGTGGAAACAACTTTTTGGTGAAAGTGAGGGGAAAGATAAGAAAGGGATTTTTCCGGTTAGTGTTAGTTATACAACAGACCTTCACTCATTAGGGCAGTATGTTCAAGATGGAATGCGAAATATATTCGAAACCGTTTTATCTGTCGAAATAGATAAGTTTGATTTAAAAATTCCGAAAGACAATTTAGATCATGATAATATAAATTATATTGCAGGAAAAGAGCTTGGGTATGTTAATAAAATGGCTGAACTAGGAACAATTTTAGCACATGTTAGCGGAGGAGTTCCTAATATCGTAATAAAAATACCCGAATTGTCAGAATTCTATCTTGGTCAGTTATTTTATTTTTTCCAAAAGGCATGTGCTATTAGTGGGTATCTTCTGGGGGTTAATCCTTTTGATCAACCAGGAGTTGAGTCGTACAAAAAAAATATGTTCGCGTTATTAGGAAAAGCCGGATTCGAAAAAGATATTTCTGAAATTTAGAAAAAAATGAAATTATTTCACCTGAGGAATTTATTGTAATAATATTGAGTCGGGTAATTAAGATTCTATTTTTAAATTTATTTTAGAAAGCTTATCGTTAATCAATAGCATTTTATTCATGTTTTTAAAAGAAAAGAAATCTTGTTCCTCATTTAAGAAATAATAGATTTTTAAAGTATTAGTTAAAACCTTTTTGCTGTGTTTTAAGTTGTTTTGTTTTAAAAGAATATCTCCTTTCTCGTTTAATATTTCGGCTAAATCAGATAATTCTTTTAATGAGAATCCTTTTTCATCTCTTAATATTTTAATAAAAAAATCTTCAGAAACAGAGTATAGAAAATCAGAATTAAAGTTAAAGTATTTTAATAATGTATCATCTATTTTTTCTAATGCCTCTCTGTAACGACCACTTTTTTTAAGGTCTGCTAAGATTGATAAAATATCAGAGACATTATCAATTAGGTTTAATATTCTTTCATTCTTCAAAGCTTAGTTTTGTTTAAAATTATTATTTTACGATAGGCTTAATGTAAATATAATAAAACTTAAGAGTAAAATCAGAATCTATTTTTATTTTTTACAATGGAAAAATGATTTTTATTATCTGGGATAAAATATCTTACATAATTAATAATTTGCCAGCGTTTATCTTTAGTAAAGATTTTTTTTAACTTTTTATTAAAGTTATTTTAAAAACTTGGGCAGATAATACATGGATATAAATTATTGCAATTATTATATTTGTGCTTCATGTTTTAATTAGATATTATGGCTGTTAGACGAGAAGATATTGAAAAAAAATCATTGTTTTACACGATATTAAGACCTTATGTTGATTTAGTTACGAAGACATATTTCAGAACAAAAACACATAATTATAAAAATGTTCCTAAAGATGAAATTGTTGTTTTTGCTCTCAATCATCAAAATGCATTGATGGATGCATTAGCTATTTTAGCAACTGTACATACCGAACCTGTATTTTTAGCTCGTGCTGATATTTTTAAAAAGAAAACAATCGGGAAAATTCTTACTTTTTTAAGAATACTCCCTATTTATAGGATTCGAGATGGAAAAGAAAATCTAGGAAATAACGATGCTATTTTTCAGAAAACCATTGATGTTTTAAAAAATAAAAATGGATTAGTTATTCTGCCTGAAGGGAATCATGCCGGTTTTAGGAAATTAAGAACCCTTAAAAAAGGGATTTCCAGAATAGTGTTTGAAGCCGAAGAATCGAATGATTTTAAGTTGAATATTAAAATTGTTCCTGTAGGATTAGATTGGAGCAACTATATTAATTTCAGGAGCAGGTTGTTTGTTAATTACGGAGAGCCTATAAGCGTTTCGGAGTATTACGATGAATATAAAAAGAATGCCCCCAGAGGAATGAATATGCTTCGAGAACGAATAGCTAAAGAGCTTAAAAAATATATGATACACATCGAAAATGATGAGTATTATGATATGTTTGATGCTATTAGATATGTTTATTTGCCTGATATGATTAAGAAAATGGGACTAAGAAAGGTGAAACAACCTAATTCGTTCTATGCTCAAAAAGAAATCATTAAAAAGTTAAATAATTATGTTGATTCTAATCCGGATAAAGTAGGTGAGTTAAACGAAAAGACAAAACGCTACTCAGAGTTACTAAAAAAATTAAATTTCAGACATTGGGTAATACAAAAGGACGGAGGATTGTTTGCTACTGTTTGTTTAAAAATTATTTTAGCGATTCTTTTGTTTCCAATATATATATGTGGAGCTATTTTAAATTATCTTCCGTATAAAGTTCCTGTTTTATTAACCAAGAAAATTAAAGACCCTCAGTTTGTAAGTTCAGTGCGGAATGTTATTGCATTAATAGTATTTCTGGTGTATTATTTTATATTGTTTATAGTTGGAGCTTTTGTGCTTGATCCTTGGTGGATGAAATTATTGTTTTTTATAGCAACACCTTTTGCCGGATTGTTTGCTTTTCATTATTTCATTCATATGAAAAAAATATTTGCTCAATTGCGATATAAGATCAAAACAATGTTTAAGAATAAAGAACTAATTGAGTTAAAAGAATGTTATCAGTTTGTTTGTAAAACAATGGATTCTGTAACAAAATAAAATTAAAGGCTATATCTTTTTTATGAAAATATAGCCTTTGTATTGTTATATGCTAAATACTACGGTAAGTTTATACATAAAATTGTCAGAAATTTTCGAATATTGATAAGACCCATATCGATAAAAAGTACCAAAACCTAATCCGAAATAATTGTTTTTAATTATATCGTTAATTAAAATTCCTGTTTCGAAATAACCTTTTTCAAGAGTTTTTATAGGTTCGTTGGTTAAGTGTTTTTGTATTTTAGTTTTGTCAAAACTTCCTATTTGATAATTGTGGACTAACGATACTCTGGGTGCCGAAAAGGAGTTACAGTATAAAGCAGACATAAAATTGTGTCGGATAAAAACAGATAAAAATCGATCGGAATAAAATTCGCCCATACTCATAGTGTTAAAACTGTTTTGTGATTCAATGAAATAAGGATTTCCATGTCCATTATAAAGTTTTGTTAATGGAACATTCCCTTTAGTAATTCCGGCAACTAATGTAAGATCTGTTTTCCCGAATTGTTTTGTTTTAAACGATTTTGTAATTTTTGTTTCGCATTTTAAGTATTCATACTTACTATTAAGCCAGTTTACTCCTTTTATCAGATTAAACATTATTATTGGAGCGTTTGATTGTGCATAAAGCATTTTCCCGTAACTTGTTTTTGCATATTTTTCGCCATAAGCATATCTGAGTTGTAAGCCTATTTCGTTAAATGTATAATTATTGATAGGGATTGTAGTATTTGAAGAGTAAAAGTAATTGCTTGTAGACTTTTCATGCGATTGATTGATAAATAATTTAGTTTTTAAATACAGAACTGGGTTAAACGAAAAAGCTAATTCGTATTTTTCGATTTTATTCATATTTTTAATAAAGATATCTCTGTAGGATTCATTGCTTAAAAAAGCTGGTTTTTGTAAAAATTCATATTCCGAAGTTCTTTTAACATCGTTTATATACGATAAATCGAGTTTGCTTTCTGATTTCTTATGTAGGTTAAAAGTAATATTCCCGCCATATTTCCAAGCCTTATCTTTTAGTCCGTAAGCAAAATATCCTCCGACCGAAAATATCTTCGAGAAATTTTTATTGGTTATACCTCCAACTCCAAACCGGTATCCTTCGTAATAGTTCCACCCTATAATACGAGATATCGGAATATCGATATATTTAGTTGATATTCCTCCTTTAAGTAAATTAGTTACTATTGATGTAATATTAATTTCTTCGCAAACACTATCAATTAAATGATATGATCTTCTTTCAATTTCTTTTAATTCGTGAGTTCTTTTCGTTTCCCAATAATCTTCGGTATAGTTCATGGCATTATCAGAGATTTCAAACTCAATGTCATCAAAATCATTTTTATTTAAATCAGGGTTTAATTTAATATCCGAAATATAGCTTTTCCCTTTGGCTCTTATTGCTGCATTAATTAATTCAATCTCTGTGTCAAGCTCTCTCGGAAACCAACATTTGTTTTCAATCCAATCGTACTGTTGTTTGATTTTGATATGCATAAAATTTTCGCGAATAGCAGGCTCGGCAACAACCGATTGTATAGCATATTGATTGGTGTTAATGTGTAGTAGTCCTTTTAATCCTAAAAAATGTTTCCCTCTTTTGGGTTGAAATGAAATAACAAAGGTTGAGTCGCCACGTTCAGAATATAAGGTGTCCTGAATCATAAAAAAGTATCGTTTAGTACTACCTTTACTTATCGGATTAATATATGATTTTTCCGCAATTGTATAAAACTCATTGTAAAAAGAAAAAGATTGACTTTGAGATGCAATAACGGAAAAAATAGGATCTTTTATCCCCGAAATCTTAGTCGCAATTACTTTCTCTTTGTATTTATTAGGTTTTAGATATTTTCTTTCGGCTAATGATTCTATCAAAAAAAGATGAATACTATCAGAAAACAGTTTTTCGTAAATAACCGTGTCTTGATTTGTTTCTTCAGGCGATTGTTCGGTAAAAAAAACTTTGTTGTAACTTTTAAACGAAAAAGATTCTAATTGCTCAGGATTATTTAAATCTCTGTTTTCGGTAACTTTTCTGATTATTCTGTTTGCAGGATTTTCTCGCGAAAAAACAACAGCTTCTTTTAGTTTAAATGTTCGGGGTTTTAATTTAATCCTGAGTTTTTTGCCTGTAATTTTTACCGTGTCGCTATAGTACCCCATATAGCTCAGATACAATTTGTCTGAGTTTGTTTTAATATCGAATTCCCCATCCATATTAGAGGTTGTTCCGTGCCCTTGTTCGTTGTAAACAATATTTACAAAAGGCAATGGGAGCTTGGTTTTAGAATCAATAACAATTCCTTGTACGTTTTGTGCTTGAGTTTTTATTATAAAAACAATAAAAACCAAAGTAAAATAATATAATCTAGTCATAGTAATTTAAGGTTTTATCTTATTAGTAAAACCTTAAAATAAGACGTTACATTTTTATTGGAATTTATTTAAACGATTTTCGCTTAAGCATGCTAATCTCTACAGGAGTCAGGAACCTGAATTTTCCTCGAGGAAGATTCTTTTTTGTTAATCCGGCAAAATAAACTCGATCAAGCTTTTTTACTTTATATCCTAACGATTCGAAAATTCGGCGAACAATTCGATTTTGTCCCGAGTGGATTTCTATTCCTACCTGAGTTTTATCTTCTTCGTCTACATAGTTTATGGCATCAATAGCAACAAAATCTTCATCTATTTGCATTCCTCCGCCAACTTTAATTAAATCGTTTTTTGTAAGATTTCTATCTAAATGTACGTGATAGATTTTCTTTTTTCTGAAACTAGGATGAGTAAGTTGTTTGGTTAGTTCGCCATCGTTTGTTAGCAATAAAACACCAGTAGTATTTTTATCTAATCTCCCTACAGGGTATACTCTTTCGGGACAAGCATTTTTAACAATATCAATAACTGTTTTTTCGGCATGTTTGTCTCTAACTGTAGTAACTACATCTTTCGGTTTGTTTAGTAAAATATATACTTTTTGCTCGCTGGCAACTTTCTTCTTTTTATATCTAACATCATCTTTGTGCGATACTTTTATTCCAAGTTCGGTAACAACCTTGCCGTTAACAGTAACATCTCCGGCAGTAATTAATGCATCAGCATCGCGACGAGAGCATATTCCGGCATTGGCCAGAAATTTATTCAAACGTACAGGCTCGTTTGAGGATGTTGTTTTTTCTGGTCTAGATTTATTCGATTTTATATTTTTTTGTGAAACTTGTTTTTTGCTTCTTCGGTTTTGCTCTCTCTCCATGTTCAATTAAAGTTTTCGATATTGTTTTTGCAAAGTTAATACAATTAACTCGAATAAAATTATTTGCATAAAGCTATTGAAAGTATCTTGTTAGTCGATAACAAAAGCAAAACTCTGTTTGCAGCAAAAAGTTTTAGAATACAAAACTGTATTGAGTCAACATTTTTTAATTTTTTTATAATGCAGTATTGCATGATGTTTACATTCTCGAATGTTTTTACAATGCAGTGTTACATAGGCTTTACATTTTAAAATGTTAACACTATGCAGCATTGCGACAACCACTATTGGTGAGAGAAAGCAATAAAAAACAAGTTTGGTATAAATGATCCAAACTTGTTAATTTTTATCAGCGATAATTTATTATCGATTTAATATTTCAGATATGTTCGTATAACAAGTTTTTAGTTCAGGGGTAGGCTCTACATCTAACATTACTTCGATATACTTAATAAGTATACCCAGATTATTTTCCAAAGCGTGTCGTGTTTTTGATGCACTTTCTATACGATTTCGCTTTTCTTTGTCGCTGATGTATTTATTTAAACTTACCTCAAAGCTATTGTTTTGTCTCTTTTTATTTTTATCATTGCCGATAGTTTAAACGCCTTGAATTAAAATGCTTACTATAGAATTTATATAGTTTGTGTGTTTAAGTTATCTTAGGTTTGAGTATTTATTAGATGGAGAGGATATATTTTGAAAGAAAAATTACAAGAAATTTATAAAACCATTATTTAAAATTTATATGAGATATATTAGATATTTTAATATTGTTTTTAGTGTAATTCTTATTTGTTGGATATTATCTAATATCTTCGATATATATCGTGTTTCTTCAGCATCAATGAGTCCTACATATAATCAGGGAGATTATGTTTTAATCGCAAAAACAGAAAAGGGGATCTTTGATCTGTTTTTTAAGAAACGAAGCATTAAAAGAGGGAGTAGTTACATATTTAAATTACCCAATCATTATTCAAATCAAAAGTATTATAGCAATGATATTAATACTTTTTTTATGAAACGTTGTGTGGGAATAGCCGGAGATAGTCTTCAGATAAAAAACGAAAAGATATTTATTAATTCAAAGCCCGACAGAAAATTAGATTTGTCAAATATTGATGCAATTATAAAATTCGATATTTTGGGAGGTTACTATTATCCTCACGATTCAACTGTAAATTGGACTACGAAAAAATATGGTCCTATTTATATTCCTAGAAGCACTGATGAAATTGTAAAAACAAACTTTAATGAGATTGTTTATAGCGATTTAATTGGAGATTATAACTCATCAAAAATATCTTTCGATGATGATTATTATTTCTTTATAGGAGATAATAGCCGAATATCGATTGACTCAAGGCATTATGGATTTATTCCTTCGCAATGTATTGTGGGTAGAGTAGTTTGTGTTGTTTGGTAAACTATTTAACTTTTTTAAATAAATCTAAGACAAGCTTGTCTTACTAAGCTTATCTTTTTTTAGTACATTTAAGAAAATTTTACTCTAAAATATTATGACCCCAAAACTACTTCTCATTTCTTTATTCATTTCAGGTGTTTTTTGTTCGTGTAGTTTAGACAATAAATCCGAACAAAATAATGATATGGAAAAACTTAAGCATTCCGAAAAAAAA
>JAKSCO010000268.1 GCA_022360575.1 Bacteroidales bacterium
ATTTGTTTTCTGACACAAAACAGTCTTTAATTGTATCGACAACAGTCGATATCGGAGTTACGGTATTCATTATTTCGTGAGCCAACACACGTATTAATCCATTCCACGATTGTAGCTCGTAGTCGGTCATTTCGCGATCAACATCATGAAACGAATATACTCGTAACTTGTTATTGTCTTCGCGTATTTCCAACAAGGCAATCAGAATGCGTCGGGTAATATTATCGACCTGTATTGTTTCGATCGATTGTTTGCCCGGAACCAGTTTATTAAAGTCTTTAAAAATATCGACCAGCTTATCGTTAATTGTTTTATTGCTTACATACGAATCGAATCCTAAAATATTTAAAAAGGCTTTATTGTATAGTTTTATTTTATTATCGCAATTAATAATAACAATGCCTGTACCTACCTGATTTAATAATTGATTTAATATGTTTTGTTTTTTTATTTTCTCGCTATTTACTTTTTTTACTTCGTCATTAATTTTACGAAACTCCTCAGACAAGCCACCAAACAATCTATCAATAGCATTTTGCTTAGAGGTCATTGTAGTATCTTGCTCTCTTAAATGAATCAGGAAATTTGCTAAATCGGTATTTACTTTCCCAAGATACAGTATTAGCAAAACAGTTTGTATTACAAGGCATATTATAGCAAACAAAAAAGAAAAAAACCACGCTTCGGACTTAAATAAAAAAGCAATAAGAAAAGCATTTGCTACAATCAATAAAACTCGAATAATAATATTTAATATAAATCGATTAAAGCCCATATTTCGATAGTTTAGAGTATAAAGTAGTTCTTGAAACACCCAAAAACTCTGCTGCTTTCGACATGTTTCCTTTCGATTTTTTTATAGCTTTTTGTATAGCTATTTTCTCTAGCTCTTCGAGATTAATTACATCGTCCGAAATTGTTTTTTCGTTCAGATTTGTAAATAAAAAATCGTCGGGACTCAATAAATTTTTATTACCCAAAATAACAGCACGCTCGATAGTATGTTTTAGTTCGCGAATATTACCAGGCCACGAGTAAGCTTTTAATTTCTGCATAGCAGTTTTGCTAATGGTAAATTCTTTGTGATAGCGCACAACAAACTTATTCAGAAAGTAATTGCTTAAAACCGGGATATCTTGCTTTCGGTTTCTGAGTGCAGGCACATCAATCTGAACTGTATTTATTCGGAACAACAAATCTTCGCGAAACAAATTATCAGCAACAAACAAGTTAAGAGGCTTATTGGTTGCACATATTAATCGAAAATCAATTTTTCGCGATTCCGACGATCCTATGCGTGTAATTGTTTTGGTTTGCAACACAGTTAAAAGTTTCGATTGTAAATGCATTGGTAGGTTCCCTATCTCATCTAAAAACAGAGTACCTCCGTTGGCAGCCTCAATTTTACCAGCCCTATCCTCTTTGGCATCAGTAAATGCTCCTTTAACATAACCAAACAATTCGCTCTCGAATAAATTTTCGTTAAGAGCCGATAAGTCAACCGACATAAATATTTGTTTGTTTCGCAACGATTTTCGATGTATTTCGCGAGCAACAACTTCTTTGCCTGTTCCGTTTTCGCCGAGGATTAAGATATTGGCATCAGTCGGAGCTACTTTATCAATAATCTCTTCGGTATTTTTTATCTCGGCCGATTGTCCTTTTACATAATCGTATTCTTGCTCAATAACATTATCTGGATGCTCTTGTTGGGGCTTATCGGTTTCTTTGTGCGATTTGCGTAGTTTTATTCCTGCTTTAATTGTCGACAACAGTTTTTGATTATCCCAAGGTTTCAGAACAAAATCGAAAGCTCCTTGTTTTATCCCCGAAACAGCAAGTTCTACTTTGCCATAGGCAGTAATTAAAATAACAATCGCTTTGCTGTCGCGTGTAAGAATTTCTTTTAACCAAAATAAACCTTCGTTTCCCGAGTATTTACCTACCGATAAATTCATGTCGAGTAAAATAACATCAAAACACTGTTTTTGTAAAACACTTACCAAATTAGCTGTCGATGCCAACGAACTTACTTTAGAAAAATGCCTGCCTAAAAATAATTCTAACGATTCTCGTATTTGTTGATTATCGTCAATAATTAAAATATTAGAGTTTATAAGCCCCATCGTCTTTTTGTTTTCAAAAATACATATTTGTTCATTTCTTTAACAAACACTGTTAAGAATCTTAACACTTATTAATTAGTATTATTTATCAGTAGGATGTAAGCTTCTAAAAACAAATAATTTATTTTTTGTGGCATATCAATTGGGTTTAGTTTTAGCGAATCAATTAATTTTACTGCATTATGTTTAAAAATTATTTAAAAGTATTTTTCCGAAATACATTAAAAAACCCTTTTTATTCGAGTATAAATATATTAGGACTAGCAATAGGTATAGCCTGTAGTATTGTTGCTCTCTTATATATTTCGAAAGAAACATCGTATAATAAAGATTTTAAAAACTACGATAAGATATATCGAATCGGATCAGGCTTTCAAAGCGAAATGTTTACCGATTCGATGGCAACAACATTAAAAGAAATAGCTCCGGCTATAATAGAGCAGGTGCCCGAAGTAGAAGCAGCAACTCGCTTTGTTCGGTGGTATTACGGATCATTGATAAAGTACAACAATAATTTTATTCCAAAAGTAAATATTCTGGTTACCGATTCGTCAGTTCTTGATGTTTTTTCGTTTAAGATTTTAGAGGGCGACCCAAATACTTTTTTGCAAGCACCCAACAAAATAGCAATTACCCAAAAACTAAGTAAACGAATTTTTGGCAACGAAAATGCTTTAGGTAAAACAATCATCAATAGCAAAAACGAATACGAAGTAGCATGGATTATGGAAAATCCTAAAAATACAACCATCCGTTTTGATGCTTTAGCCAATTTTAATTTTAAAAAAGGTCTTGAAGAAGATTTACGATTAGATGTATTTACATTTTTCCGAACTAAAGATTATATGTCTCCTAAGGTAGAATCGAAAATACGTGCTATCTCTGATAAAATACTTTATGACGATTTTAGCGAATGGAAAGCAAAAACAAGCAGCCCAATACAAGCTTTTAGTCAATTGTATTTAAGAAGTAATTTAGGATCCGAATTTGGAGGTATAGGCTCCGTTAGAACACTTTTTATATTCGGTTTCTTAGCACTAATCATACTAATTATAGCAATAATAAACTACATAAATCTGTTAACCTCGCGCTCTGAGCATCGAAACAAAGAAGTAGGAATACGCAAAGTTGTTGGTGCCGGACAAAAAAAACTAAAGTTTCAGTTTTTAACCGAATCGATATTGTTGTCAATATTTTCGCTACTACTAGCTTTTGTCTTTACCGAATTTTTTATTCATATAATCAATAAGAAATTTTTTATTTACTTATCCCTATTCCGACAAGGCAATTTAGCTCTATTCGTTTTTTATTTTATTATCGCAATTTTAATCGGAATAATCTCGGGGATTTATCCTGCTTTTGTTCTGTCAAAATACAATCCTGTAAAAGTAATCAGAGGAATTTTCGATGCTGAAGGCAACTCAAATTTCTTAAAAATTTTACTGGTTATTATTCAGTTTACAATATCTACTTTCTTAATCATTACAATATTTGTTTTTAGTTCTCAAATCAAATATTTAAAAAATAAAAAATTAGGGTTTAAGCCCGAAAATAAAATGGTAATAGGAGGATCTAATGAGATAATTCAGAAGAATTATACTAGCATTCGCCACGAGCTACTTGCTAATCCACGAATAAAAAAAGTTACTGCATCGCAAAGTATGCCTAGCTTTGGACGTAGCGGACAAGCTATACGTAAAAAAACCGACGACCCTTCGAAAAAAATCGCAATATACGAAAATAGAGTACAAGATTATTTCGTCGAAACATTAGGCCTTGAAATAGTAAAAGGTCGGACATTTGATCCTAAATTTGACGACAACAGATCGATAATCATAAACGAAACAGCCGCAAAACGATTAAATGTCGAAAATCCTATTGGATTAGAAGTTGTAACAAACCGAGAATCTGTAATTGTTGGAGTAGTTAAAGATTACCATTTTATGTCAGCAAAAAATAAAATTGAACCTTTATACTTATCAAATTATGTAGATTGGTTTTACTATATAGTTCTCGAAATAGACCCCAATAACAAACAAGAAACAATTCAGTATGTTAAAAAGACAATTCTGAAATTCGATCCTAATTACTACTGGTACTACTTTTTTATTAAAGATCGAATGGCATATCAATTTCGCACAGAAGACAGGTTGTTTGATTTAATTACTTACGGATCGGGCATTGCTTTACTATTGTCTATTTTAGGATTGTTTGCTTTAACATCGTATACTGTATCGAAGCGCTTTAAAGAAATCGGAATACGAAAAACTTTTGGAGCTTCGATTAGCAATATCATAAATAAACTTAATAAAGATATTATTCGATGGGTATTACTAACCAACCTCCTTGCATGGCCTTTAGCATACTACACTATGAATAATTGGCTGCAAAACTATCCTTATCATGTTAAGCTAAATTGGATACATTTTGTATTAGCAAGCGCTATAAGCTTTTTGGTAGCTCTTATCACTATTTCTGTTCAGGCTTTTAAAGCTGCCCGAATGAACCCTGTTGATGCTATTAAATACGAATAAGTTTTTGATAAAATCCAAACCTCGAGCAATGCATTACCATTTACTCGGGGATTATTTTGTTAACACATCATATTAACTCTCAGCAAAAATATAATACCAAATAAATTTTAAGATGAGAAGGTTTGTAAAAATGATCAATTTTTATTTCTCATTTTGATGTTTTTGAGGTATAAGACATGAATCGTTAAAAACGATCTGTTATTTATGGTATATTAATTAAGCTTAGTTTTTTCGAATCAATTAATTTTACTGCATTATGTTTAAAAATTATTTAAAAGTATTTTTCCGAAATACATTAAAAAACCCTTTTTATTCGAGTATAAATACATTAGGACTAGCAATAGGTATAGCCTGTAGTATTGTCGCTTTTTTATATATATTAAAAGAAACATCGTATAATAAAGATTTTAAAAACTACGATAAAATATATCGAATCGGTTCTGGTTGGGAAGGTAAAGCGTTCACCGGCTTGATTGCAGCTTCAGTAAAAGAAATAGCTCCGGCCATAACAGAGCAAGTACCCGAAGTAGAAGCTGCAACTCGCTTTATTCACTGGTATTACGGATCATTGGTAAAGTACAACAATAATTTCATTCCCGAGGTTGATATTCTGGTTACCGATTCGTCAGTTCTTGATGTCTTCTCGTTTAAGATTTTAGAGGGCGACCCAAATACTTTTCTGCAAGCACCCAAACAAATAGCAATTACTCAAAAACTAAGCAAACGTATTTTTGGCAACCAAAATGCTTTAGGTAAGACAATTACCTATAACAAAAACGAATATGAAGTAGCATGGATTATGGAAAATCCTAAAAATACAACCATACGTTTTGATGCTTTAGCAAATTTTAAATTCAGAAAAGGTCTTGAAGAAAATTTACGATTAGATGTATTTACATTTTTCCGAACGAAAGATTATATGTCTCCTAAGGTAGAATCGAAAATACGAGCTATCTCTGATAAAATACTTTCTGATAGTTTTAACGATTTGAAAGCAAAAATAAGCAGTCCAATACAAGCTTTTAGCCAATTGTACTTAAGAAGTAATATAGGACATGAATTTGGAGGTATTGGATCAATTAAAACACTTTTTATATTCGGTTTCTTAGCACTAATCATACTAATTATAGCAATAATAAATTATGTAAACCTTTTAATCTCGCAGTCTGAGCATCGAAACAAAGAAGTAGGAATTCGCAAAGTTGTTGGTGCCGAACAAGAAAAGCTAAAAACTCAGTTTTTAACCGAATCGGTATTGTTGTCAATATTTTCGCTATTACTGGCTTTTGTCTTTGCCGAATTTTTTATTCATATAATCAATAAGAAACTCAATATTTACTTATCTCTATTCCGACAAGGCAATTTAGCTCTATTTGCCTTTTATTTTGTTATAACAATTTTTATCGGAATAATTTCGGGGATTTATCCTACTTTTGTTCTGTCAAAATACAATCCTGTAAAAGTAATCAGAGGGATTTTCGATGCTGAAGGCAACTCAAATTTCTTGAAAATCTTACTGGTTATTATTCAGTTTACAATATCTACTTTCTTAATCATTGCAATATTTGTTTTTAGTTCTCAAATAAAATATTTAAAAAATAAAGATTTAGGGTTTAAACCCGAAAATAAAATGGTGATAAGCGGATCTAATGAAATAATTCAGAAAAATTATACTAGTATTCGCCACGAGCTACTTGCGAATCCACGAATAAAAAAAGTTACTGCATCACAAAGTATGCCTGGTTTAGATCGTAGAGGGCAATCTATACGTAAAAAAACCGATGATCCTTCGAAACAAGCCCCAATACAAGAAAATAGAGTACAAGATCATTTCATAGAAACACTAGGTCTTGAAATAGTAAAAGGTCGGTCATTCGATCCTAAATTTGATGATAGCAGATCGATAATCATAAACGAAACAGCAGCAAAACAATTAAATGTCGAAAATCCCATTGGATTAGAAGTTGTAATAGAAGTTTTAACAAACCGAGAATCTGTAATTGTTGGAGTAGTTAAGGATTACCATTTTATGTCAGCAAAAAATAAAATTGATCCTTTGTTTTTGTCAAATTATACCGATTGGTTTTACTATATAATTCTCGAAATAGACCCAGATAACAAACAAGAAACTATTCAATATGTAAAAAATGTAGTTACAAAATTCGATCCGAATTATTATTGGAATTACCACTTTATTGAAGATAGATTTGCCAAACTATATCGTATCGAAGATAGATTATTTACCTTAATCACTTACGGATCGGGCATTGCTTTACTGTTGTCTATTTTAGGATTGTTTGCTTTAACATCATATACTGTATCGAAGCGCTTTAAAGAAATAGGAATACGAAAAACATTCGGTGCTTCAATTAGCAATATCGTCAACAAGCTTAATAAAGATATTATTAAATGGGTGCTACTAACCAACCTCCTTGCATGGCCTTTAGCATACTACACTATGAATAATTGGCTGCAAAACTATCCTTATCATGTTAAGCTAAATTGGATACATTTTGTATTAGCAAGCGCTATAAGCTTTTTAGTGGCTCTTATCACTATTTCTGTTCAGGCTTTTAAAGCTGCCCGAATGAACCCTGTTGATGCTATTAAATGCGAATAAGTTTTTGATACCCCCCCGAACAATGCATTTGCCATTTGTTCGGGGGGGATGAAGTTATAATCTTGTTCCACATCTATAGCAAAACAGATGTTTTTTATTGTTTATCTCAGCATGACATTCGGGGCATTCGCGTTTATTACCTTTAAATCGTTGGCGTGTAATCTCTGACGAAACAATTCCTGTAGGAACAGCAATTATAGCATACCCAACAATCATAATAACCGATGAAATAAATTGACCTAAAGGAGTCCCTGGCGAAATATCACCATATCCTACTGTAGTTATTGTTACTATTGTCCAATATATACTGCGCGGAATACTATCAAAGCCATTTGCTTCACCTTCTATAACATACATTATTGTACCTATAATAATTACAATGTTTAATATCCCAAACAAAAACACACTTATCTTTCGGAAACTTGCTTTTAAAGCCTGAATAATAAATTCGCCCTGCCCCATAAAATAGTTTAATTTAAATATTCGGAACACTCGCAATAAACGTATGGCTCGAATAACCATAAGCACATGCGTTCCGGTTAGTGCTAAACTCAAATAAGTAGGTACTATTGACAATAAATCAACAATTCCTAAAGCGCTAAAAATATACCTCGAAGGTTTTGGCGATATCCATATACGAACAATATACTCAATAGTAAAAAGAAATGTAAAAAGCCATTCGGAATAAAAAAAGAACTTATAATACTGTAGCTGTAGAGGTTTTAAGCTTTCTAAAATAACAACAATAATACTCAAAAGAATAGCCCATAATAAAACAATATCAAACAATCGCCCAAATCGGGTATCCGTTCCGAAAATAATTTTGTGTAATTTTTGCTTTAAAGTCATAGCTTTGCTTATTTATAACAAAGTTATAAAATAAAAAGATCTATTCGAATAGATAATTTTATTTCAGAAATATTACAATATTGAGTGTAGTTATACTATTTAAATTTCCGTCTGATTGGTAGTATATAATGATGCTTTTTTAAATCATCTTGCAATATAATTGGTATAAGACACAACATCTACTTATTAAATTGAAGAATTTTTTATTCTTAGTTTTTATTTAAAACACCCTGAAAAATACTGCCAAAATGTCCGTTCTAATTTTTAGGAGCCCATTTTAACTCTTAGGAACCCATTTAACTGCCAAGATGTCCATTTTAACCTCTAGGAGCCCATCTAAACAAGTTTAACCAGCTACGAATTCATTTTCATCACTCATTTTGATGTGCTTTTGGTATTACTCTACTTTCGAGCAAAATAATAAGGCTCTCAAAAAATAAATCCGACAGCCTTATTATTATTTATCTAACAAAAATTTTTAACCCTTGCTTTTGATTTGATAATCGATAAAATCTCGTTGTGCCTTTACCAAATTAATTGATTGTAATAAGAAATTCTTTATTTCGTTCAGAATTCCTAAATACAAAACACTATTTTTGGTTCCTGCTTCTTCATTTTTTATTCGTTTTATCTGTTTTTTACTTCCAGATTTTATCAGGCTCAATAAGTTTTGTTGTTTTTCGATTAATTTAGGTATATCTTCAAATCTATTTTTCTCTATAGTTTCAATTATTGCTTCGAATAGTTCGGTAACATTTTCATTGTAAGTAATCAGCTCTTCGATTTGTATTTTCAATAAAGGTTTGTGATTATTATCTACATAATTAAAACTCGGATTCGAAATATATGACAAAGCATGAGCCATCTCTCTTAAATAATCTATAACTTGAACATAATAGTGTCCAGTTTCGCCTTCAGCCTCTTGCAACTTTAAAAGAGTATCGTGTACATTATTTTTTAGTCGTTTGGCATTTGCATTTAGCTCGTCAACTTTTTTGCATACTTTTTTTAATGATTTACGATCTTCTTGCGTTAAACCTTTGATCGTTTTATTAAATACTTCGACAACCGACTGTAACATTTTGCGAACCTCTAACGAACACTTATTTATGATATTATCATCATGAACATCTTCATCAAGATATTCAGCTGAAGCTTTTTGTGCTTGCTTTTTATGAAACGAACTATGAGTTCTAATAACAGTATAAAGAGCAATAAGAACAAAAGCAACAATAGCAATTGCCCCTCCCCAACTAATAACTAAAGCAATAATAAATGCTACAGTAAAAGCTGTAAAGGCTGTCATAAACCAACCGCCTATAACTGTAATTACTCCTGTTATCCGATATACAGCACTTTCTCGGCCCCATGCTTTATCAGCCAACGATGTCCCCATAGCTACCATAAATGTAACATAAGTTGTAGACAGGGGTAATTTCAACGATGTAGCAAAAGAAATAAGAACACTAGCTACCGTTAAGTTTACCGAAGCTCTAACCATATCAAACGAAGGAGCATCTTTTTTCTTTTTGATACTTTTTTGATATACCGAATCATCAAAACGCCTAGCTATATTTAATCTTATTACTTTAGGAGTAATCTTATCAATTGCATTACCAACATCAATAGCTCCACGCACAATTGTTCGCGAAAATAAGCTAGAACCAAATCTTTCGCTTCCTGAACTCTGTCTACTTAAATTAATTTCGGTTTCGGTAACCTTTCGAGCTTTGCGCGACAACCATAAAGTAATAACCATTACCATTCCGGCAATAAGCAGTATAAATGTATTTGCTCGTGATTTTCCGGTTAAAGCAACCATCAACATACCATCAGGATCGGCACTAGGATCAGCAATAAATGACTGAAATGATTTTAATCCTGCTAAAGGGACACCAATAAAATTCACCAAATCATTTCCGGCAAAAGCCATTGCCAAAGCAAAAGTTCCTACCAATACAATCATTTTTAGTATATCAAGATTTACAATCCAATAAAGCAATTGTAATAAAATTGTCCAACCAATAAAACTATATAAGATTATTAAATTTGTATTATTCTTTATCCAAACTGTGGTTTCGCCAGTTAAAAACGATGAGCCTTTTGCTCCTTTTATCAATATAAAATAAGTAATTGCTGTAATAGCAATTCCTCCCCAAATAGCTCCAAAATATTTAAATGTTCTTTTATAATTGAAAGAAAAAAATATCCTAGTAACATACATCACTAAGGCCCCAACAGTAAATGCTACAACTACCGAAAGTAAAATCCCTGAAATAATAGCAAGGGCTTTCCCCGAATTAATATACATTCCTAATTGCGTTGCTGTTTGTTCTAAGTCGCTGATCTTAACCAAAGCTACAGCTACTGCAGAACCTAATAATTCAAAAACAATTGATACTGTCGTCGATGTTGGTAAACCCAGAGTATTGAAAATATCAAGCAACACCACATCGGTTAGCATTACAGCTAAAAAAATAACCATAATTTCAGAAAAATAAAACTGATCAGGATGAAAGATTCCTTTTCGTGCTACTTCCATCATTCCACTAGAGAAAGTTGTTCCTACCAATATCCCCACACTGGCAATTATCATTATAATATAACGAGGAGCAGCTTTAGATCCAATTGCTGAATTTAAAAAATTAACAGCATCATTACTTACACCAACAATTAAATCAGAAATAGCTAAAGCAAATAGGATTACAACTAAAATAATGTAAAAATTTTCCATTTGTTAAATTAATTTTATTTTGCGATAAAAGTAGCTATACAATTGTTATGTGATTATTGTTAAGTAATTATCTTTTCTTTAAATCAATGTTAAATTAATATTAAATTAAGAAAA
>JAKSCO010000145.1 GCA_022360575.1 Bacteroidales bacterium
TAGTCGGAGAGTAGATTAATGTCTTTCCGAAAAAACTCGGGATTCTTCCTTTTAGGGAATTGGTATGTGATATTTTTAAATCATTATTGTATAATTATGGCTTATAATGTAGTTAAGTTTGGGGGATCAAACCTCAAAAATCCAAGTGGAATAAAGCGTATTCTTAAATCAATCATTTGTTACGAAAAACCTCTAATCGTTGTTGTTTCTGCATTTTTTGGCGTGACAAATAATTTGTTAAATGCAATAAAACTTTGCTGTAGAACTGAATTTGATATAGAAAGCTTTATCGATGAAATTAAACAACAAAAGTTAGATTCAGTAAAAAATATAGTATCTAATCCATTTCTTTTAGACGAATTTTTAGAAAATCTAAATCAGCGTTTAAGTGAACTTTATAAGCTTTTGTCTATGGTAAAACAAAACAAAACGTCAGAGCTTCATCTCTACGATTTAATCTTAAGTTATGGCGAAAGACTTAGTTCTTTAGTTTTGGTTTATGCTTTAAAAGATATAAAGTATGAATGTTATGAGGCTTTCCCCGAAGATATAGGTTTGATAACAGATGGAGAGTTCAAAAATGCAACAGTCAATTTTGAACTCTCAAGAGAGTTGCTGAATACAAATCTTTCTGAGGAAAAAACGTATATTATTCCGGGATTTTATGGTGTTTCTCAAAATGGATGTATTAATCTCTTAGGTCGGGGAGGTAGCGATTATTCTGCAGCAGCAATTGCTGCTTGTTTAAATGCTCAATCGCTCGATTTGTGGAAAGATGTGAAAGGTTTTCTAAGTGCCGATCCTAATATTATTCCCGATGCAGTCAGCATACAATCTTTAACTTATGCCGAGGCTGCGGAGTTAGCATATTTTGGATCGAAGATATTGCATCCACGAACACCAGAACCATTAATCGAAAAGCAAATACCAATACGTATTTTAAATATTAATGATCTGTCTACAGACATCGATCCTTTAACTATTATTAATACCAAAGAAGTATATGCTCATAATGTGATAAAAAGTGTTTCGTATAATCACAATTTCGGAATATTGAAATTAGTAGGTTCTGGTGTTGGAATAAAGCCTGGAATATTAGCTAAAACAACATCCGAAATCGATAAAGCCGGAATTAATATAAAATCTGTGATTACATCGCAAACAGCTATAAACATTTTGTTGTCGCAAGACGATTTAATGAGAGCAAAAAGAATAGTTCAGGAATTAAATATCCAAGGAATAAACTCAATAAATATTTGTGATGATATTTCTTTGGTTGCAGCCGTAGGTGAAGGCTTAACATCTAGACATGGTATTGCAGGAAGGCTTTTCTCCGCCGTTGCTCAGAAAGGAATAAATGTTCGTATTATTTGTTTCGGAGCAAGTAATGTAGCAATGTATTTCATTGTTCATAAGAATGATTGTAACGAGACAATCCGAGCAATACATAGCGAATTTTTTGTTCCTCAAGAATACCTTGTCTAACAAGAAATATCTGAATAGTAAATAAAATAACAGTTAAAAGATATAGTATGAGAAAATATAAATACGATACCTTGCAAATTCATGCAGGACAAGAACCAGACCCAGTAACAGGGGCGAGAGCTGTTCCTATTTATCAAACTACAGCCTATAATTTCCGAGATTCAGAACATGGGGCTAACCTTTTTGCATTAAAAGATTCTGGGAATATATACACTCGTTTAATGAATCCTACAACCGATGTTTTAGAAAAACGAATTGCTGCTCTTGAGGGGGGTATTGCTGCCCTTGTTGTTGCTTCGGGGCATGCAGCTCAATTTATTGCTTTAAACAATATTTTAAAAGCGGGAGATAATTTTGTTTCATCTCCATTCTTATACGGAGGTTCTTATAATCAGTTTAAGGTTTCTTTTAAAACCCTAGGGATTGAAGCTCGTTTTGCCGAGTCTGATGAAAGTTCCGATATAGAAGCTCTAATTGATCCTAATACAAAAGCAATTTATGTTGAAACAATTGGAAATCCTGGGTTCTCAATTCCTGATTTCGAATCTGTTTCCGAATTAGCCAGAAAATACGATATCCCTTTAGTTGTTGACAATACTTTTGCTGCTTGTGGTTATCTGTGTAAACCTATCGAATATGGGGCAAATATAGTAGTTGAGTCAGCTACGAAATGGATTGGAGGACACGGAACAAGTATGGGTGGTGTTATTGTTGATGCAGGGAATTACAATTGGAATAATGGAAAGTTTCCCCAATTTTCTGAGCCTTCAGAGGGATATCATGGTTTAGTTTATTGGAATGAATTCAAAGAGCTATCTTTCATTACTCGTGCACGAGTTGAGGGTTTGCGCGATTTTGGCCCAGCTATAAGCCCTTTTAATTCATTTTTGTTATTGCAAGGACTAGAGACATTATCGCTTAGAGTACAAAAACATGTTGATAATACTTTGATGTTAGCAAAATGGTTAAGTAAAAATTCTAATGTAAAACAAGTAAGCTATCCTGGTTTAGAAAGAGATGTTAATTATAGAAACGGATGTAAGTACCTCGAAAATGGGTTTGGAGGTGTTCTTTCTTTCGAGATTAATGGAGATTTAGAGCAAGCAACAGCTTTTGTTGATAGCCTTAAGCTTGTTAGTCATTTAGCAAATGTAGGTGATGCTAAAACATTAATTATCTTACCTGCAGCAACAACTCATCAGCAGTTAACAAAAGCTGAACAGTTAAAAGCAGGTGTTACTTCTGGTTTGTTAAGGGTGTCGGTTGGCTTAGAGCATATTGAAGATATCATTGCTGATTTTGAACAAGCTTTTGTTAATGCAAAAACGATTAAGTCTAACTGTATTATCAACTGATCAGGAGACAAGAATAATAAATAAGGATTAAGTTTATGGATAAACATTTATTTCGACATAAAGGAGAGTTTTTTCTTGAAAATGGTCAGAGTTTACATGATATTCAGATAACATATCATACTGCAGGAAAATTAAATCAAACCAAAGATAATGTAATATGGATTTGTCATGCTTTAACAGCAAATTCTGATGTTGAAGAATGGTGGCCTAATATGGTTGGTGAAGGTTTGTTGTTTGACCCTTCTAAGTATTTTATTGTTTGTGCAAATATCCTTGGTTCGTGTTATGGAACCACAGGACCTTTGTCTATAAATCCAGATAAAGAAGAACCATATTATAATCATTTCCCTTTAATTACAATTAGAGATATGGTAAAAGCTCATGAGTTATTATTAAATCATTTAGAGATAAACAATATTTTTATGTTAACAGGGGGCTCTGTTGGTAGTTTTCAGGCTTTAGAATGGAGTATCTCAAATCCAGACTTAATTAAAAATTTAATATTTATAGCAAGTAGTGCATATGCTTCGCCATGGAATATTGCAATCAACGAATCTCAACGTTTGGCAATAAAAGCTGATTTGTCTTTTGGTGAAAAATCTGAAAAAGCCGGGTTACAGGGGTTAAAAGCTGCTCGAACAATAGCGCTGTTGAGTTATCGAAATGCTAAAACCTATAATAAAACACAAAGAGATTCAGATATTAATAAGTTTAATGAGTTTCGTTCTGTTTCTTATCAGCAATATCAGGGCGAAAAGCTTGCTCGTAGATTTAATGCATATTCATATTATACTATAACAAGATCGTTCGATTCTCACAATGTGGGACGAAATAGAGGTGGAATAGAAAAAGCTTTGTCAGGAATAAAAGCTAAAACATTACTAATTGCTATTTCATCAGATATATTATTTTACCCCGAAGAGATGAAAGAAATTCATAAGTCGATTCGGAATTCTCAATACATCGAAATTGATTCGATGTATGGACATGATGGGTTTCTAATAGAAACTCCCCAATTAACACAAGTTATTACAGATTTTATTGCATAGTATTTCACCACATAAAAATTTAAAAAGATGAGACAAAAATTGAATATAGGGCTTTTCGGATACGGAGTTGTCGGAGAAAGCTTGTATCATGTATTAAAACATAGCAAAACAGTTGATGCTAGTGTTTGTAAAATATGTGTTAAAGACAAAGACAAAAAGCGTTCTTTAACTCAAGATAAGTTTACATATGATAAAGAAGATATAATCAACAACAAAGATATTAATCTGGTTGTAGAATTAATAGATGATGCCGATGAAGCGTATGATATTGTTAAATCTTGTTTGGAAAATCAGAAGAGTGTTGTTTCTGGAAATAAAAAGATGTTAGCTCATCATTTAAATGAGTTGATCGAACTTCAGGAACAGACAGGAGCTTCTTTACTCTATGATGCTTCGGCTTGTGGCAGTATTCCAATTATTCGGAATATCGAAGAGTATTACGACAATGATTTACTAAAATCTGTAACCGGAATCTTAAATGGATCGTCAAATTATATCCTATCAAAAATATTTAACGAAAACTCTGATTACGATTCGGCTCTAAAAAAAGCTCAGCAACTGGGATTTGCCGAAAGCAATCCAAGTTTAGATGTCGATGGTTTTGATTCTTTGTATAAATTAATAATTATAGCAACTCATGCATTAGGAACATTTGTCAACCCTGATAAAGTTTTTAATTATGGTATTTCAAATATTCAAGAAAGTGACATTCGGTTTGCAACCGAAAAGGGTTTTAAAATAAAACTTGTAGCTCAATTAATAAAATTAGATGATAATAGCTTTACTATGTTTGTTATTCCTCGTTTGGTAAAACCCGAAAAGTATATTTATAATGTCGAAGATGAGTATAATGGAGTTGTAATTCAAGGCGAATTTTATGATAAACAGTTTATGTTTGGTAAAGGAGCTGGAGGATTTCCGACAGGATCTGCTGTATTGTCTGATATAACAGCTTGTTCTCATAATTATAAATACGAATATAAAAAACAAAAATATTTTAAACAATTAGAATATAGAGCAGATCATGAAATAGAAATATATTTAAGGTATAATAGTATAGTCGATTTTAGTTTGTTCGAATTTTCTTGTATTAGCGAAAAATATTCGGGTAAAGATTATAGTTATGTGATAGGAAAAATAAAATTGTCGAATTTATTAAAGCTTAAGGTTGTTTTACCTAAATTAAATATTTTCCTTTGCTATATAAGGAACTAGCTGAATTATTTCTATGTTTGTAAATTGGGTTTCCCTTTTAAAAAATTTGTTATAAATCGAATAAAAATATACCGAATGACTGTTTTCGAGAAATTAAAATCTGAATTAAAAGAGCGAATCTTTATCCTTGATGGAGCTATGGGTACAATGATACAATCATATCATTTAAATGAGGATGATTATAGAGGTGTACGATTTAAAGATTCTGAGAAAATGATAAAAGGTAATCATGATGTATTATCGATTACTAAACCCGAAGTTATTTATGAAATACACCAAAGGTATCTAACTGCTGGGGTCGATTTTATCGAAACAAATACTTTTAATTCAAACCCTATTTCTTTAGCCGATTATGGAATGGAAGATTTAGCTTATGAGTTTAATTTAACTTCGGCTAAATTAGCTCGCAAAGCAATTGATGAATTTAATTCTGCAGATAATCGCTCTCGTTATGTTATAGGATCTATGGGGCCTACAAACCGAACAGCTTCTTTATCGCCAGATATAAATCGTCCTGGATTCCGAAACATATCTTTCGACCAATTAAAAGAGGCTTATCTTATTCAAACCAAAGGTCTTTTAGATGGAGGTGTTGATATTTTACTTGTCGAAACAGTTTTCGATACTCTTAATGCAAAAGCTGCGTTATTTGCAATAAATCAAGTTGCCGAAGAACGAGGAATAAGAATTCCAATAATGATTTCAGGAACAATTGATAAAAGCGGACGACTTCTTTCTGGACAGGTGGTAGATGCTTTTTACAATTCGGTATCGCATGTCGATCTTTTAAGTGTTGGATTAAATTGTGGTTTTGGAGTAAAACAATTACGTCCTTTTATCGAAGATTTATCATCTAAATCGAAATTTAATGTAAGTGCTCACCCTAATGCGGGTTTGCCAGATGTTTTAGGTAATTACGATCAAACTCCTGAACAAATGGCAGCCTTGATTGATAATTTGCTCGAAGAAGGTTTTGTTAATATTATTGGAGGATGTTGTGGTACTACAGATAAACATATCTGCGAGATAGCTAAAGTTGCAGCAAAACATAAACCTCGATTACTCCCTGAAACAAACAACGAAATGCAGTTGTCTGGATTAGAAACAGTTCGTTTTCGTAAAGATCAAAATTTTGTGAACGTAGGTGAGCGAACCAATGTTGCCGGGTCGCGCAAATTTGCCCGCTTGATTCGCGAAGAGAATTTCGAAGAAGCATTAAGTGTTGCCTCTCATCAGGTTTTAAGCGGAGCACAGGTTATTGATATATCTATGGATGATGCAATGATTGATGCAGAAAAAGTTTTACCCGAATTTATAAATTTAGTAGCGTCAGAACCTGATATTGCTAAAGTTCCGATAATGATAGACTCTTCGAAATGGTCGGTTATCGAAGCTAGTCTTAAATGTACACAAGGAAAATCTATTGTAAACTCTATAAGTTTAAAAGAAGGCGAAGACGATTTTATCCAGAAAGCAAAGAAAATTAGAACTTATGGGGCTGCCGTTGTGGTTATGCTTTTTGATGAAAAAGGTCAAGCCGATACTTACAATAGAAAAATCGAGATAGCCGAAAGAGCTTATAATATTTTAATTCAGAAAGTAAATTTCCCTGCCGAAGACATTGTGTTTGATCCCAATATTCTTGCTATAGGAACAGGATTATCTGAACACGATAACTATGCGGTAGATTTTATTAAAGCGGTAAAATGGATAAAAGAAAATCTTCCTTATGCTAAAACAAGTGGAGGTGTTAGTAATCTTTCTTTTTCTTTTAGAGGAAATAATCGAGTACGCGAAGCAATTCATTCAGTATTCTTATATCATGCTATTAATGCAGGTATGGATATGGGAATTGTTAATCCTGCAATGTTAGAAATATATGATGACATTCCTAAAGACTTGTTAGAACTAACCGAAGATTTGGTTTTAAATCGCAAGCCTGATGCTACTCAGCGATTATTAGATTTTGCTGAACAAAATAATTTGGCAGGCAAAAAAGAAGAGAATGTCGATAAATGGAGACAATTACCTGTTCGCGAAAGAATAAAGTATGCTTTGATTAAAGGAAATTTCGAGTTTATCGAAGAAGACGTAGAAGAAATAAGACCTGAATTTGATTTAACTCTAGAGATTATCGAAGGTCCTTTGATGGATGGTATGGGTAAAGTAGGCGAACTTTTTGGCTCAGGAAAAATGTTTTTACCTCAGGTTGTAAAAAGTGCCCGAGTAATGAAAAAGGCTGTTGCTTATTTGCTCCCTTTTATCGAAGAAGAAAAAAAGAAGAGTGGAGATACTTCGGCTAAAGGGAAAATATTGTTAGCTACAGTAAAAGGTGATGTTCATGATATAGGTAAAAACATTGTTAGTGTTGTACTTTCGTGTAATAATTATGAGATTATTGATTTAGGAGTAATGGTTCCGACCGAAAAAATAATAGAAACAGCAATTAACGAAAACGTAGATATTATTGGATTGAGCGGATTAATTACACCATCACTCGACGAAATGGTTCATGTGGCAAAAGAATTAGAACGTAATAAGTTAAATATACCTTTGTTAATTGGAGGGGCTACTACATCAAAAATTCATACTGCACTAAAAATATGTTCTCAATATTCAAATCCGATAATACATGTGAGAGACGCATCGCAGAGTGTTAATGTTGTTAATAATTTATTATCTGAAGGATTAAAGAAAGACTACATTAGTAAGGTACGGAAAGAATACGACGAATCGATAAAGAAATATCAAGTAAGAAAATCGAATACACAATATATTAGTCTGGAAAAAGCTCGTGAAAATAAATATTTATTCGATTGGGGAAGCTATAGAGTAAAACAACCAGCATTTTTGGGGTCTGAAAAAATTATAGATTATCCAATTCAAAAACTTATTGAATATATCGATTGGACTTTCTTTTTTCATCAATGGGATATTAAGGGATCTTATCCTAAAATATTTAATAATATCGAAAAAGGTTCAGAAGCTAAAAAGTTATATGATGATGCACAACAAATGCTAAAGCAGATAATCGAAAATAAAATGCTGAAAGCAAATGGTGTTATTGCTTTTTATCCAGCTAATGCAATTGGTGATGACATTGTTTTATTTAATCAGGAAGGGGAAAAGATTTCTGAATTTAATTTCATTCGAAATCAACGAACCAAAGATAACGGCGAGTCAAATTTATGTTTGTCAGATTATATTATCCCTAAATCAGAAAATAAGAAAGATTATATCGGAATGTTTGCTGTAACAGCAGGGTTAGGTGCCGAAGATTGGGTTCAGAAATTTAAAGCCGAGGGAAATGATTATGATGCTATTATGTTGAAAATATTAGCCGATCGATTAGCCGAGGCTTTTGCCGAATTATTACACGAAAAAGTAAGAAAAGAATATTGGGCTTATGCTGAAGACGAAAATTTATCGAAAGAAGAACTTGTTCGCGAGCAATATAAAGGAATCCGTCCTGCTGTAGGTTATCCTTCTATTCCTGATCATTCGTTAAAAGCAAGATTATTTGATTTATTAGATGCTGAGAAAGAAACAGAGATAGATTTGTCAGAAACTTTTATGATGATGCCTCAAGCTTCTGTTTGTGGATTTTATTTTTCACACCCCCAAGCAAAGTATTTTAATGTTCAAGAAATATCTCAAGATCAAGTTGAGGATTATGCTAAACGAAGAAATTTAAGTTTTGATGAGACAGAAAAACATTTAGCTCATAACTTAAACTACAAATAAAGATTTGATTGATATGAAAGTAATAGATAAAATAAAGAATGCTAAAAGTGCCTTGTTTACATTTGAGTTGTTGCCTCCATTAAAAGGACGCAATATTCAAGAAATTTACGATGCAATAGATCCTTTGGTCGAATTTAATCCAGCATATATTAATATTACTTATCATCAACGCGAGGTTGTTTACAGGCCTCGTCCCGATGGATTAATCGAGCGACAACTTGTTCGCAAACGCCCGGGCACAGTTGCTGTAGCTTCAGCAATTCAGCATAAGTATAATATTACAGTAGTGCCTCATTTAATTTGCGGAGGATTTACGAAAGAGCAAATCGAAAATATCTTAATCGATTTTCATTTCTTAGATATTAAGAATTTGTTGATATTGCGTGGCGATCCTGAGAAAGGAAAACGCAAGTTTGCTGCCGAAGAGGGGGGGCATACTTATTCTAGCGAATTGGTACAGCAGGTAATGGATCTTAATCAGGGTAAATATTTGCATAATAATATCGAAAATGCAATGCCTACTGATTTCTCAGTTGGGGTTGCCGGATATCCCGAAAAGCATATCGAATGTCCGAATGTTGATTTAGATTTACAAAATCTAAAAAACAAAGTGGATAAAGGTGCTGATTATATAGTAACGCAAATGTTTTTTGATAATCAAAAATTTTTCGACTTTGTTAAGCGTTGTCGCGATATTGGAATTACAGTACCTATAATTCCTGGTTTAAAACCTATTTCGGCATTAAGCGATAGTTCTTTACTGCCTCAGACATTTAATATTGATTTGCCTAATGATTTAATCAATGAAATTAAAAAGTGTACTACCCGAAAGCAAGTTAGAGAGGTAGGTGTTGAATGGGCTATAGCTCAATCAAAAGAGTTGATTCAGTATGGAGTTCCCGGAATCCATTATTACACATTAGGACAATCGGATAATATTAAAAAAATAGTACAATCAGTATATTAATTCGAATTCGATTATTAACTGGACTCTACTGATTTCCATCGATGAAAAAGGAAACGAAAAAATTTAGGCACTCAAGCTGCGCTTGTTAGTGCCTTTTTTATTTTGGCTCTTTGATTTCAAAGAACAGAAAGAGAAATATATTATGTTCTAGTCTCCTTAATAAACAATACTATATATTGAAAAGTAATACACCCAAACACCTTGCGTAGGTAAGCGCAAACATCTTGCGTAGGTAAGCGCAAACA
>JAKSCO010000022.1 GCA_022360575.1 Bacteroidales bacterium
TAATAATGTACGATTCAAATTTTTTAACTATAGCAATTTAGAAGGATACGACTTTCTGAATGAAACCCCCAGTTTTGCTGGAATTTTTGATATGGATAAAAAAAGAAATTATTCTATCGCTAATTTTATTATGCAGAAATCAAATAGCGAAATTACTATTAATGGGGCTTATAGTATAAGCGCAGAAACATTTAAATATAGCACCACGAATGTTTCGGTTAATAAACAAGATGTATTTTTTTCATCGACATACCAGCATTTTTTCGATAAATTAAGCACTAAAACCGGGATTTCGATTGATTATCGCGAAAATGATAGCTATGGAACAAAACCTGTATTTTACTACGCTCAAGATAAAAATCATCCTACCATGAGTTTCGATTCTTTCGAATCGTATTTATTACCTGAGTTATTTGCTTATGCTAAATATAAGCTAACTCCTAATTTTATAGCTGGGGCTGGTTTACGTAAAAATATAAAAGTAAACAACGAACCTGATTTTTTGAGTTATCAAGGAAATCTGAATTATAAACTAAATAAAAAACATAATATTAATTTATCGGCAGGGCATTATAACAAACTTGCAATGCCTAATGCCGAACAATACGAAATTACTCATTACAAAAACAATCAAATTGGATTAGATTATTCATTTACCGGAAACTGGATTAAAGTACAAGCTGCGATATTTAATAAAGAAACCAATTATCAGAATAGTAGCAGTTCTGTTAAAGGAGCCGAAATATATGGTAAAATGAACCTTAATAATCTTACACTACAAATGTCATTTACTAGTGTTGATGCCAAAATTACAACCAGTAATACTACTTATCCTTCGAAATATAATTTAAATTATTTCGTGCGTAGTTCGTTAAAATATAATTTAAATGATATTGTAGAAATAAGTGCTATTTATTTATTCAGACAAGGATGTCACTATTTGCCTGTTATCAGCAGTAAGTACATTGCAAAATTTGACGAACATCAACCTATATATGATGTTATTGATAATTTAAGACGATTACCCGATTATCATAAAATAGATTTGAGTATTTCGAGATATTGGGTTGTTAACACAGGTTTAGCTTTAGTTCTGTATGCAAATGTCAGCAACTTACTTAATACCGATAATGTACAATCAGTAAATTACAACTACAATTACAGTAAAAAGTTTAACGAATTATATTCAAAACGTTCGTTCTATTTCGGGATTAATATAATGTTTTAAA
>JAKSCO010000201.1 GCA_022360575.1 Bacteroidales bacterium
AATGACTAATTAAAGTTTTTTAAAAGCCATTACACGGATGAAATGACCAATTAAAGTTTTTTAAAAAGCCATTACACGGATGAAATGATCAATTAAAGTTTTTTAAAAGCCATTACACGGATGAAATGATCAATTAAAGTTTTTTAAAAAGGCATTACACGGATGAAATGGGTAATTAAAATTTTTTAAAACCTTTGTTTATTAATAGCATTTAATAAAATTCTTAAAAATCAATCTAAATGTATTTGGTAAAAGAATAAAACGAATCAAAAAGCAGTATTTTAATCGAGTATTTCAGTAGCTTTCGTTGTTGTCAAACAGATTGTAAAATAATTTCAATTTTTGCTTTTAATTAATAAGCTGCTGGTTTAATTTTGGTGTTTATATTTTTACTGAGATGAGAGACAAAATCTTATTTATAATAAATCCTATTTCAGGAAATCGATCGAAAGCCAATATTCCCGATTTAATAGGCAAAGCATTTAATCACTACGATTATTGTATTAAAATTATAACAACACAATTTGCTGGCGAAGCACCTCAAATTGTCCGAAAATATATTTCCGAAGGATTTTATAAAATTATAGCTGTAGGTGGCGATGGAACTATAAATGAAATAGCTTCGGAGCTAACAGACACAGATGCAGCCTTAGGCATTATTCCATTAGGCTCGGGAAACGGATTAGCCCGACATTTAAAAATTCCATTAAATATTAAAAAAGCTCTTGATTTTATAAAAATTGCGCAAGTAAAGCCAATTGATTATGGAAAAATAAACAATCGTAAATTCTTTTGTACCACTGGAGTGGGATTTGATGCACACATCGGACATGTCTTTTCAAAGCTCGAAGGGAGAGGGTTTATTAACTATATAAAAGCAACTCTGAGCGAATTTAGACAATACAAACCACAAACTTACGAGCTTATTTGTGTCGGAAAAACAATTACTCGCAATGCATTTCTGATTACAATTGCTAATGCCTCGCAATATGGCAATAATGCTTACATTGCCCCTAAGGCAAACATAAGCGATGGGAAACTAGAAGTGTCGATATTAAAAAAATTCTCGATACTAAAAGCTCCTGAGATTGGTTTGCGTTTATTCTTAAAAAATATTGATAAAAGTTCTTATGTTGAAACTTTCCAATGTCAGAATATTACGGTAAAAAGAAAAAATCCGGATGTAATACATTTCGATGGCGAACCTGCCGAGATGGGCGAAATGCTTAACATCGAAATTGTTCATAAAGGATTAAAAGTTTTAACCTGTTAGAATTCTGATTTCCGATTTTTTAATTCTTCAACAATATTAAATACAGCGGGGCAAACCTCGGTGTTTTTCAATGTTAAGTTTAATATCTGATAAAATCGTTTGCGATCAGTATGAGGATACTCGCGACAGGCTTTGGGTCTGTTTTCGTATACCATACAATAATTATCGCCTAGCAAAAAAGGACAAGGTGTTTGCTTGAAAACATAATCGTTTTCATCATCAATATATAAATACTCTTCGATAAATTTCGATGGTTTTATTTTTAAATGCTTTGCCAATCGTTCTACATCCTTATCGTATAAAGTAGGACTTATCGATTTGCAACATTTAGCACAATCTAAACAATTTATATCCTCAAAAACTTCGTGATGTAGCTCATGTACAATATCGTCTAGTTTTTTCGGTTTTTTCTTTTTTAGTTTAGCAAAAAAAGGTTTTGTTTCTGGTGCTAGTTTTAAAGCCTTATCTCGTAATTCTTTTAATGATATATTTTCTGGCACTCTCATTACTCACTAGGTCTTATGTATGATTTTATGCGTTCTTTTAATTTACTTGTTTTTATCTGAGATAAGAATAAACCACCTATCACTAATGATATGCCTATTATTTTATTCTGATTTATTGTTTCGCCTATTACTCTGTAAGCAATAAGAGCTGTAAATACAGGAATTAAATTTGTAAAGGCATTGGCTTTTCCTACCCCGATTTTTTGAACCGCAAATGTAAAAAAGATAAATGCAAATGACGAACCAAATACGGCTAATTCAAGTAAAGGAATCCATGCTTCGTTCGAAAATCCATTTACTTTAAATTCCGGAAAATCAACAATAAAAAACAAAGGAGCAAATAAAAATATTCCAATAAAATTATGATAAGTTACTATAGTTATTGGATTGTATTTGGTTGTTAGTTTTTTTAATGTTAGTGTATATCCAATAGCCGATGCAACAGCAAACGATAACATCATAACCCCAAAACCAGAGGTTTCTATCTTTTCGCTCTTATTAAAAATAACAAGCGTAACCCCTAATATCGATAAGATAATACCAACAATATTCATTCGTGTTATTCGCTCGTTTAAAAAGTAAGCCGATGTAAATAAAGTAAACAAAGGGATTGTGGCTGTAATTACTGCCGCAACAGTTGACGACGAAAATTTAACACCATAGCTTTCGCCCAGAAAATAGAAAAAAGGATTGAACATCGAAACCAAAATAAAATACTTCAAATCTCCCTTTTGTATTCTTTTTATCTTTTTCATAGGGAGCATAAGAGCAAATAAAAAAATAGATGAAATTATTAATCTGAAGAAAACAACTGTTATCGGGTCGTAAAAATTATATACCATTTTGTACCAAATAAATGTATAACTCCAAAAAGTCATAGCCAAAGTAACCGACAAGTATGCTATAAGATTATTATTCTTCATCTGTTCCGTTTTTATTATGGTTTAGTTTGTTGTTGTTATAGTTAAATGTATTTCGAATCTTAAATCTTTTGTAAAATCGAGCGCAAGTTATATTATACCAATTGTATTATCAAATGATTAAATCAAAATACGAAAGATTTTCTATTGATACATTCAGTAAATTTATATAATGCATTATTAAAGACAACAAGACTAGGGTTTTATTCCCACATTAAATAAATAGTAGATATTGTTTACTTCGAATATTGTTATTTTAAAATAATTTTTCGCAAAGTTTACAATATCTTTGTACAAATTATTTTTCTAAAAAAAGACAAATGAACCCTGTATTTGATTTAGATAGAATTATAAAAATACGCCAAGAGCTTCATGCTAATCCAGAGTTGTCCGATAATGAATTTATAACAGCGGAGCGTATTGTTCATTTTTTGTCAGAATTAAATCACACAAAATTAATTCGGGGAATAGGAGGCAATGGTATTGCTTGTATTTTCGAGGGTATAGACAAAGGACCATCGGTTTTATTTCGTTGTGATATGGATGCTTTGCCTATAAATGAAATAAATGATTTCGATTATAAGTCGAAAAATGAAGGAGTGTCTCATAAGTGTGGACATGATGGGCATATGGCAATAATGCTTGGGTTAGCTCAATCTATTTCGAATACCCCTCCAACAAAAGGACAAGTGGTTTTGCTATTTCAACCAGCCGAAGAAACAGGACAAGGAGCGTCTAGGGTTTTAAATGATAGTAAGTTTAATAACTTAGAAATTGATTATGTGTTTGCTTTACATAACCTTCCGGGGTATCCTTTAGGCAATATTATAGTAAAAGAAGATACTTTTGCTGCAGCATCTAAAGGGATGATAATAAAACTACATGGAAAAACTTCGCATGCGGGCGAGCCTCAAGATGGTATCAGTCCGGCTATTGCTATGGCCGATATTATAAAGAAACTTAATTTAGTTGTACAAGAAAATACATTTAGCGAATTTACTTTAATAACAATAATACATGCTCAGTTGGGCGAAATAGCTTTCGGAACTTCTCCTGGGCATGCCCATGTAATGGCTACCTTGAGGACATATTCTAATACCGATATGGATAAGCTAACCTTAATTGCAGAGCATATTGCGAATGAAATAGCTGAGGTAAATAATTTAAAAATAGAAATATCTTATACCGAGAAGTTTTTAGCAACAATCAACAGTGGTAAACATGTTAATATTGTTAGAAAAGTTGCTAAGAATGATAATTTTGATATTCTTGAAATGGAGAAACCGTTTAATTGGTCTGAGGATTTCTCATATTTTACAAATAAATTTTCTGGAGTCTTATTTGGGGTCGGTGCTGGCGAAAGTTGTCCTCAGCTACATAATCCTGATTATGATTTTCCAGACAAAATAATACCTGTAGGGATAAAAATGTTTTATGGAATATTTAAGCAGATTCAGGCTTTCTGAAAATAAAATTTTAATGATAAAACATTCAATACTACTTTTGCGTTAACATTTAAGAAAAGCAATTAAACGTCATTTGTTTTTGATTCTACAAAAAAAATTGTTTCTTTGCATGATTTTTCGTATAGTTGTTTGTTTTTGGGGTTAAGCAATTATCCCTTGTTTTTATGAATTATTAATAGTTCGAATAGGAGAGGCTGAAATGAGACAGTTAAAAATTACAAAATCTATTACTAATCGTGATAGTTCTTCTCTTGAAAAGTATTTACAAGATGTAGGAAAAGAGGAGATGGTTACTGCTGAAGAAGAAGTGGAATTAGCTCAAAGAATTAAAAAAGGAGATAGAGCGGCATTGGAGAGATTAACAAAAGCAAATTTGCGTTTTGTTATTTCTGTAGCAAAGCAATATCAGTTTCAAGGTTTAAGCCTTCCTGATTTAATTAACGAAGGAAATCTAGGTCTAATTAAAGCAGCCGAACGTTTCGACGAAACAAAAGGGTTTAAGTTTATATCTTATGCTGTTTGGTGGATTCGTCAATCTATATTACAAGCAATAGCTGAACAATCAAGGGTGGTTCGCTTGCCATTAAATAAGGTTGGTTCGTTAAATAAGATACATAAAGCATATTCAACTTTAGAGCAACAGTTTGATCGTACTCCTACAGCTGAAGAATTAGCTGAATATGTTGATTTGCCTAAAGATAAAGTTGAGGATACTCTTCAGCTATCAGGAAAACCTTTATCTGTAGATGCTCCGTTTTCAGATGGGGAAGAAGGTAGCTTATTAGATGTAATGGAAAATTCTGACTCACCTAATGCTGATTCATCATTACTAGATGAATCTTTGGCAAGAGAGGTAGAGCGTACATTGAGTATATTACCTGATAAAGAAAAATTAGTATTGAAATACTATTACGGAATAGGGGGAAAAGAACTTTCGTTAGAAGAAATAGGTTTTGAATTAGGGTTAACTCGCGAGCGTGTGCGTCAGATTAAAGAAAAAGCAATTCGCAGATTAAGACATTCATCTAAAAACAAACTCCTGAAAAAATATCTTGGATAATGTAATATTCGTAAAAAAACAATATAAAATGGCTGTCTGTTTTTTCTGACAGCCATTTTTTTATAAGTTTTTTCTATTTAATAAAACTGTTGATAGTGCAATGAAAAATCCTATGTAAGCTACTGCGAAAATTAAAGTAGTGCTTAATGGAAGTTCTTTTGGAAGAAGACCTATCTCTGTCAGGTCAAGTGAGCTATTTCCTGTTGAGTTTATATATGTTTTTTCCGAAGTCATTGTTAAAAACTCAGGTTGAGGTGTTAAGTTCGAAATTATTTTAAGAGGGAAATAATTTCTGTAATTAACTTTAAAAAATAATCTGATGATACTTTCTACAGGGAAATATATTAGAAATAAAATAATAGATAGAGCTGTATTTCTGAAAACTATTGCAAATAATAATCCCAAAGTCATATAACCAATTGCCTGAATAAAATAAATTAGCAATAAATAGAAGTTATCAAACATAATATCTACTGAAAAATCTTTTGTGAAAATTATTCCAAAAATTAATACGGCTATAAAAACCATTAAGAAAGTGTAGATTGCAATTGATAGAATTAATAAGAGTTTCCCTTTCATTAAATCATTACGACTAAGTCCGTCTATAACATTTTGTCTAAATGTTTTGAAAGAGAATTCATTTCCAACTAACGAAATAAGAACAATTGTAAGGAATATATTAAACCAACTGGCTACCCATGGGAAAAATTTCCAGATATTAGGAAATTGAAATAATCCTTTTATAGAGAAGTTAGGAATACTAAAATTTATTTGAGATACACTTAGAACAACCAAAAAGAACAATGTAAAATGAATTATCATTAAGGTTTTAAAAACAGGGTATGATAGAGCTTTTATTTTTTCTAAATTGAGTAATTTTTTCATTATAATATTTTTTGTAAAATTCTTTTTTATTTAACTAATTCTAAAAACTGATCTTCTAAACTCTGTTTCTTAATTAATATTTTAGATAAACAGAAGCCTTTATCAAAGCACAGCTTGTTTAGTTTGCTTGCATTCATTTCTTTATTAAGAATAACAGCTAAGTCATCACCTTCGAAATAAACATTTTTAATATTAGTTTCATTTTTTAGTATTTCGCTTAGCTCTTCGGGTCTTTCCGATTGTATCATAACAGTTTCTTCTGATGATAATAATTCACCAACCCGCCCATTTGCAATTAACTCTCCTGACTTAAGAATAGCTACATGCGAACATACTTTTTCTACTTCGTCTAAAACATGGCTTGCTAAAATAATTGTTTTTCCCTCGTTTGCTTGTGATTGAATTATATTACGGACTTCGGCAAAGCCTTCAGGATCGAGACCATTTGTAGGTTCGTCTAAGACTAATACTTCTGGGTTGCCTATTAAAACAGAAGCCATAGACATTCGTTGTTTCATTCCTAATGATAAGTGACCAAATTTTGTATGTTTTCTTTTTAATAGATCGGCTACGCCTAATGCGTAGTTGATATTTTTCTCGGGAACATCTTTTATTTGAGCTACTATTTTTAAATTTTCCCATAAACTTAGGTAAGGATAAAAGTTTGGAGTTTCGATTAGGGCTCCTATACGTCTTCGGGCTAGTTTGCTAAAAGGTTCATCAAACCATCGGTACGATCCGCTATTTGCACTTAATATTCCTAAAATTATAGATAAGGTAGTTGTTTTCCCGCTACCATTAGGTCCTAATATTCCATAAATATTTCCTTTTTTTACATCGAAAGATACATTATTTACAGCTTGAAGATTTCCATAGCTTTTGCTTAAGTTGTTAATTTGCAATATTGTTTCCACAAGATAATTGATTTTGATTTATAAAAAATGGGATGCACTGCATCCCAACTAAGATAATGTATTTTATGTATTAATCAATCTAATTTCCTAATTCTGAAAAGAATTTAATTCGAATTAAACGAATTTCTTCTTCAGAATAATCTTCTTCACCAAGTTCTTCTAAAGCGGCTTCAATAGATTCTGTTTCGGCTTCTTCTCTAAAATATTCGTAAATATCTTCTTGTTTGTCTTCGTCAATGGCTTCGTTTATATAATAATCAATATTTAATCGAGTTCCCGATTGGACAATTGATTCTATTTCATCTAGAAGTTCATGCATTTCTAATCCTTTGGCATTTGCGATATCCGAAAGAGCCATTTTTCGATCGATACTTTGGATTATGTATACCTTAATGCCTGATTTATTAACAACCGATTTAACAATCATATCCATAGGACGGATAATCTCTTTTTCTTCAACGTATGTAGAAATAATCTCAATAAATTTTTTCCCATATTTTTGAGCTTTCCCTGCTCCAACCCCAACAATGTGTTGCATTTCTTCAAGTGTTATTGGGTATTGAATAGCCATATCTTCAATCGAAGGGTCTTGGAAAATAACGAATGGAGGAAGGTTTAGATCTTTAGCAACCTTTTTTCTTAAATCTTTTAAGATATTATATAATTCAGTATCAACAGCTGCAGTTTTTCCTCCTCCTGATTTAGAATCCATATCATCATCAATGTTTTCATAGTCATGATCTTTGCTTAACATAAATGATGATGGGTTTTTAATATATTCTCTTCCGGTATCAGAAACACTTAATAATCCATAATTTTCGATATCCTTTTTGATAAACCCGGCAATTAATGCTTGACGCATAACAGCATTCCAGTATTTTTCATTTTCTTTAGAACCTTGTCCGAAGTATTCTAATTCGTGATGTTTGTATGATTTTATTGCCGTGTTTTTTTCTCCAGCAAGAATTTTAGCTACATGTTCAGTTTTAAATTTTTCTTTTACTGCAATTATTGTTTTTAAAGCAAGTACAATATCATCTTTCCCTTCGAATTGTTCTTTGGGATGATTGCAATTATCGCAATTTTCACAATTTTCTACAGTGTATTGCTCGCCAAAATAATGCAATAGAGACTTTCTTCTACAAACAGTACTTTCTGCATAAGAAACCGTTTCTAAGAGTAATTGCTTTCCAATCTCTTGTTCGGCTAAAGGTTTTCCTTGCATGAACTTTTCTAGTTTCTGGATATCTTTATAGCTATAAAAAGCTAAGCACTTACCTTCACCTCCATCTCTTCCAGCTCTTCCTGTTTCTTGATAATATCCCTCTAAGCTTTTAGGAATATCGTAGTGAATAACAAATCTAACATCGGGTTTGTCAATTCCCATCCCGAATGCAATTGTTGCTACAATAACATCTACATCTTCCATCAAGAATTTATCTTGATTTTTACTTCGGGTCGTTGCATCCATTCCTGCATGATATGCTAAGGCCTTTATCCCATTAACCTGAAGAACTTCTGCAAGTTCTTCAACTCTTTTTCGGCTTAAGCAATAAATAATTCCAGATTTTCCTGAATTGTTTTTTATGAATTTGATGATTTCTTTTGTTGCATTAACCTTAGGTCTTATTTCGTAATATAAATTTTCTCTGTTAAATGATGACTTGAATACATTAGCATCAAGCATATCTAGGTTTTTTTGGATGTCATTCTGAACTTTTGGGGTTGCTGTTGCTGTTAATGCAATTAGAGGAGCAACTCCTATTTTGTTTATTATAGGTCTTATTCGTCTGTATTCTGGTCTAAAGTCATGACCCCATTCAGAAATACAGTGTGCTTCATCTACGGCATAAAATGAAATTTTTGCCTGATTTAGAAACTGTATATTTTCTTCTTTTGTTAACGATTCGGGTGCTACATATAAAAGCTTCGTTTTTTTATCTAAAACATCCTGCTTTACTTTTTGCATTTGTGTCTTGGTTAACGAAGAGTTTAAAAAATGAGCAATTCCATCAACGGTACTAAAACCTCGCATCGAATCAACCTGATTCTTCATTAAAGCGATTAATGGTGATATAACAATTGCAGTCCCATCCATTATTAATGATGGTAACTGATAACATAATGATTTCCCTCCTCCTGTTGGCATTAAAACAAAAGAATCGTTCCCTTCGAGAACATTTCGAATAACTACTTCTTGATTCCCTTTAAAGTTATCGAATCCAAAGTATTTTTTTAAGTATTCTTTTAACGAAATATCTGCTCCTACACTCATATCAATCTGCGTATATAAAAATTGGTTTAGGTTTTTATAAAAGAAAAAAAACTTTTAAATATCTACAAATTTTTTGTTGATTTATTAAATATGTTTTTGAACAATGCGACTTAATAATATTAAAATAAATACATTTGTATCTAAATTAAAACAAATTTTTAAATCATAAAAAAATAAAGTTCTAAATTTTTCAAATAAGGCTTTTTTCTTTAAAAATGAATTTTATATGGATATCATAAAGTTAGCTAAAGAAACTATTATACAAGAATCAGAATCAATAAAAAAGCTTGCAAATTATATTGATGAAGATTTTGAGAAAATTGTAAAAATTATATACGAAAGCAAAGGACGCTTAATTATTACAGGTATTGGGAAAAGTGCTAATATTGCTCAAAAAATTGTTGCAACCTTAAATTCAACAGGAACACCTTCAATATTTATGCATGCTGCAGATGCCATACATGGCGATTTGGGGATTATTCAACAAGATGATGTTATTATATGTATATCTAAGAGTGGAAATACTCCTGAAATAAAAGTTCTTGTTCCTTTAATAAAGAGTAGAGGAAATACTTTAATAGGGATGGTTTCTTCGGTTGATTCCTTTTTAGGAACTCAAGCAGATTATGTTTTGAAATCGACAGTGAAAAAAGAAGCTTGTCCTAATAATTTAGCGCCAACAAATAGTACAACAGCACAACTCGTTGTGGGGGATGCTTTGGCTGTGTGTTTGTTAGAATATAGAGGTTTTTCTAGTGAAGATTTTGCGAAATATCATCCAGGTGGTGCTTTGGGAAAAAAACTTTATATGCGAGTAAGTGACTTATATAAAAATAACGAAAAGCCAAAAGTAAAATTAACAGATAGTGTTAATGATGTAATAATTGAGATTAGCTCTAAAAGATTAGGAGCTACTTCGGTTGTTGATGATTCTGGTATATTGTTAGGGATTATAACTGATGGTGATATACGTAGAATGTTGCAAAATCATCAATCATTAGAGAAGCTTACAGCTCAAAATATTATGTCGGAAAATCCAAAAACAATATCGAAGAATGAGTTAGCTATTAATGCTTTTCAGTTAATGGAGAAAAATAATATAACACAGCTTATTGTCACTAATGAAGAAAATAAGTACATTGGAATGGTGCATTTGCATGATATATTAAGAGAAGGTATTGTATAAGATATGAATAAAAATAGCAACATGAGTTTCTTGGAGCATCTTGAAGTATTGAGATGGCATCTAATAAGAGCTTTTGCGGCTGTGCTTATTGTTGCTATTGTTGCATTTATTTTTAATGATATAGTATTTGATCATATTATTCTTGCTCCTAAAAAAGCCAATTTTATTACTAATTGCTTATTATGCAAGCTGGGAGAATTGTTAAATATTCCCAAATTGTGTATAAATTCAAAAGTATTGCAATTAATAAGTATTAAAATGGCTGGGCAGTTTACTATGCATATCATAACTTCTTTGTTTGGAGGTTTAATATTGGCTTTCCCGTATATTTTCTGGGAATTTTGGCGTTTTGTGAAACCTGCATTATACGAGAAAGAAGTTCGAAAAACTAGGGGGGCTGTTTGGGTTAGTTCTATCTTGTTTTTTCTAGGTGTATTGTTTGGATATTTTATAATAGCTCCTTTATCTGTTCATTTCTTGGGTTCTTATAATGTAAGTGATGAGGTTGTGAATCAAATAAATTTAAAGTCATATGTCGGGACAATAACTTCTGTTGTTTTGTCTTCGGCTGTAGTCTTTGAATTACCTGTCTTAGTGTTTTTCTTAAGTAAAGCCGGGATTATTACTCCAAATTTTCTGAGAAAGTATAGAAAGCATGCAGTTGTTCTTATTTTTATTTTAGCTGCTGTTATTACACCTCCAGATGTATTTAGTTTGATTTTAGTTACACTCCCGTTGTTAATACTTTATGAAATAGGAATTAAAATCTCGAAAAGAGTAGAGAGGAAAAAAAAATCTTGATACAATATATATAAGGGAATTTTTAAGATTAAAACAGATGATATATTTTTTGGTAAAAAATATAGAATACTGAAAAATATAGTCTTTACATTTGAATTGAAATGCGGCATGAATGATTATTGTTTGCTCATTTTATATCGGTTAAAATATTTACATTTGCAGAAATAAGCTACAATCAATATTATGAATCAGGAAAAAAGAATGAAATTACATACAGATACTCTTATAAAAAAGTATCGATCAAGAACAGTAGTTAAGGGTGTTTCGGTTGAAGTAAATCAAGGAGAAATAGTTGGGTTGCTAGGGCCTAATGGCGCAGGAAAAACAACTAGCTTTTATATGATTGTTGGTTTAATTACTCCGAATTCGGGAAACATTTACCTTGATGATATTGATATAACTAAAGAGCCCGTTTATAAAAGAGCACAAATGGGGGTTGGTTATCTGGCGCAGGAAGCTTCGGTATTTCGAAAATTAAGTGTTGAAGATAATATTAAGGCTGTTCTCGAAATGTCGAATATGTCAAAAGAAGAACAACGCGATCGTTTAGAAAATTTGATAGATGAATTTGGTTTGCAAAAAATACGGAAAAGTTTAGGTGTTCAGCTTTCAGGAGGAGAAAGACGACGAACAGAGATCGCTAGAGCATTATCTATAAAACCTAAATTCATTTTGCTTGATGAACCTTTTGCTGGAGTAGATCCTATTGCGGTAGAAGATATCCAAGAAATAGTAGGGAAATTAAAAGAAAAAAATATTGGTATTCTAATAACAGATCATAATGTTCGAGAAACTTTGACGATTACAGATAGAGCATATTTGTTGTTCGAAGGAAATATATTAAAATCAGGAAGCGCTCGTGATTTGGCCGAAGACGAGCAAGTTAGAAAAGTTTATTTAGGCAAAAATTTCGATCTACGAACCCTAGGTCTCGATGATTAAAATTAATCTGGTTGAAAAATATTTTAAAATTTTCGCAAAAAATTTTCATAATAAAAAAATTGACTTATATTTGCACCACTTTTGCGGATGTGGCGTAATTGGTAGCCGCGCTAGACTTAGGATCTAGTGTCGAAAGACGTGGGGGTTCGAGTCCCTTCATCCGCACTAAAAGAGACAAACCGCCATAACTATTAATTTTTATTGATGGTTTGGCGGTTTTAAAATTTTATATCATTTCAAACCATAAAGTGATGAATATAGTTAGAGAAAACATTAGTGATTTAACTGCGGTATTAAAAGTTCAGATTAATCAAGATGATTATACTGGAAGAGTAGATGATGTGCTTAAGGATTATCGCAAAAAAGCTCGTATTGATGGTTTCCGTCCAGGGAAAGTTCCAGCAGGAATGATTAAAAAAATGTACGGAAAAGGGGTTCTTATCGAAGAAGTGAATAAACTCATATCTGAGTCTCTTACAAATTATATTCGTGATGAAAAACTTAACGTTTTAGGAGAACCTTTACCTAACGAAAATCAAAAAACTATCGATTTCGACAATGCTACTGATTTCGAATTTGCTTTTGATATCGCATTATCTCCAGAAGTAGAGGTGAAACTTACAAAAAGAGATAAGGTTGTTTATTACGATATAAAAGTTGATGAAAAATTATTAGAAAATCATACTGATAATTATGCTCGTAGATTTGGTGAATTTGTACAAACTAAAGAAACTACAGATCACGAAATGCTTACTGGTAATTTTGCTCAACTAAACGAAAACAACGAAGTTGTTGAAGATGGAATAAAAGCTGAAGAAGTAAAAATTACAATTGAGTACATTAAAGACGAAGAAATAAAGAAAACATTTGCTGGGAAAAAAGTTGACGATGTAGTTGTTTTTGATGTTCGCAAAGCTTATCCTAGTGATTCGGAAATAGCTTCTATGTTAAGAATAGATAAAGAAGCTGCTAAAGATTTAAATGGAAATTTCCAATTCGAAATATCAAAAATTGAAAGCTTCCAAAAAGCTGAAATAGATCAAGATTTATTTGATAAAGCTTTCGGAAAAGATGTTGTTAAATCTGAAGAAGAATTCAAAGCTAAAGTAACTGAAGAGATAAAAGCAAATTTTAGCAAAGAAACAGATTATAGATTCTTGGTTGATGCTAAAAATAAATTAGTAAAGAAAATAAATCCTGAATTACCTGTAGAATTCTTAAAGAGATGGTTAACTGTAATTAACGAAGGTAAATTTACAGCAGAACAAATCGAAGAACAATTTCCTAAGTTCGAAGAAGATTTAAAATGGCAGATTATAAAAGATCACATTATTAGAGTTAATGAAATAAAAGTAGAAGAAGAAGATGCTTTAGCTGTTGCTAAAGAAGTTACTGCTGCTCAGTTTGCTCAATATGGCTTAATGAATCTTACTGATGACCAATTAGCTAATTATGCTCAGGAAATTCTTAAAAATAACGATCAAAAAAGAGATCTTTACGAAAGAGCTTTCGAGAATAAAGTGCTTAGCTTCATTAAAGAATCGGTTAAACTAGACAATAAAGAAGTTACAATCGATGAGTTCCAAAAGATTTGGGAAGAGGAGAAAGAAAAAGATCAAAAGAAAAGTAAATAATTTCGTCTAAAATTAATTAACTTTACTAGCACTAACATAAAATCTGGTAAAAACTATGATTCCAAAAGACGAGTTTAAAAAATATGCAACCAAACATATTGGTATTAGTAGTATGTCGTTGGACAGATATGCTTCAGTTTATAATAACTACATATCCCCAACAATTATAGAAGAGCGTCAGATGAACGTTGCTCAAATGGATGTTTTCTCTCGATTAATGATGGATAGAATCATCTTTTTAGGTGTACCAATAGTTGATGATGTTGCAAATATTATTCAGGCTCAATTATTGTTTCTTGAATCTGCCGATCCGGCAAAAGATATTCAAGTTTATATGAATACTCCAGGAGGGTCTGTTTATGCCGGTTTGGGTATTTATGATACAATTCAATATATTAGTCCTGATGTAGCAACTATTTGTACTGGGATGGCTGCATCAATGGGAGCTGTTCTTTTAGCTGCAGGAACAAAAGGAAAACGTTCGGCATTAACTCACTCAAGAGTTATGATTCATCAACCTCTGGGTGGTGCTCAAGGACAAGCTGCTGATATTGAAATTACAGCCAGAGAGATATTGAAATTAAAGAAAGAACTCTACGAAATATTAGCGAAACATTCAGGTAATACGTATAAAAAAATCGAAAAAGATTCTGATCGTGATTACTGGATGACTGCCGAAGAGGCTAAAGCTTATGGTATGATAGACGAAGTTCTTGTTCGTAATGGAAATAAATAATATCTATCTTATATAAATTAAAACCGCATTATATTTTGAATGCGGTTTTTTTATTGTAATAATTCGTAAATTTGTTGAATAATAAAAACTAAACTATCAAATCAATGGACAAGTGTTCGTTTTGTGGGAGAGAAAAGAAAGAAACAGATCTTCTGGTTGCCGGGCTATCTGGACATATTTGTGATCGATGTATCGAACAAGCTCACAACATTGTTCTTGAAGAACTACAGAAAAAAGGAAATTTTGATGTAGAAGATATAGAGCTTTTAAAACCTGCCGAAATAAAAGAATTTCTTGATCAATATGTTATTGGACAAGACGAAGCTAAAAAATATTTAGCTGTAGCTGTTTATAATCACTACAAGAGATTAATACAGGTAAATTCGAAAGAGAATGATGATGTTGAGATTGAAAAATCAAATATTATATTAGTTGGCGAAACTGGTACTGGAAAAACATTGTTAGCTCGTACTATTGCTAAAATGTTACATGTCCCGTTTACTATTGTTGATGCGACTGTTTTAACCGAAGCCGGATATGTTGGCGAAGACATTGAAAGTGTTTTAACTCGATTGTTGCAAGTTGCTGATTACAATGTTGAGGCAGCCGAAAAAGGAATTGTATTTATTGACGAAATTGATAAAATTGCTCGTAAAAGCGACAATCCATCCATAACCAGAGATGTTTCGGGCGAAGGTGTTCAGCAGGGTTTATTAAAACTATTAGAAGGTTCAATTATTAATGTTCCTCCTCAAGGTGGACGTAAACATCCCGATCAAAAAATGATCCCTGTTAATACTAAAAACATATTGTTTATTTGTGGTGGAGCTTTCGATGGTATCGATCGAAAAATAGGTCAGCGTTTAAATACTCAGGTAGTTGGATATTCAGCAAGTAAAGAAAAAGATAAAATAGACAGAAAAAATTTACTACAATATATTGCCCCTCAAGATTTAAAATCATTTGGATTAATTCCGGAGATAATAGGGCGATTACCTGTGTTAACATATTTAAATCCTTTAGATAAAAAAGTTTTAAGGCAAATTTTAACCGTACCTAAAAATGCTTTAATAAAGCAATATAATAAGTTATTCGAGATTGATAATATTGAATTAAATTTTGAAGATGCTGTTTTTGATTATATTGTTGATAAAGCTGTCGAATTTAAACTTGGAGCCAGAGGTTTAAGATCAATTTGCGAAGCTATTATGATAGATGCTATGTTTGATATGCCTTCGAAGAAAGAAAAAGAAATATTAATTACTCTAGAGTATGCAAAAGAGAAGATGGGTAAGATAAATATTCAGAAACTTAAAGCTGCATAATAATTAGAAATTTATAATATAAGAAGAGAGGTTATTGAATATTCAATAACCTCTCTTTATTATTTAATACAACCAAACAAAAAATCCTTCTGAAATTATCTGGTAAGTATTATTGTATTTCAATCTTACTATTAACCTTTATATCTTTTATGTTAAGTTGTAAATTAGATACTCCTCTAAAGTTGTTTTCTTCAATAGCATAGCATATATCAAAGAAATCACCCGATTTAATAAAATCAAAAACAGATGCTTGTTGAAAAGCAATTGCCGGAAAATTTAAGAAAGGTGTTGATTCTTGAATTAACGACAACTTTAAATGCTCTTTGCTAGCTCCAACAATTCGACTTTCACCACTATCAGCTACATTCTTTGTAACAAAAACTGGAGCCATATTCTCAGGACCAAATGGTTGAAATTGTTTCAATATCCTATAAAATTTATTATTAATCTTATCAAGCTCCAATACCGAGTCGATATCTACTTGTGGTATTAGCTGACCTTCTTCAATATGTTCTGATACATATTTCTCAAAACGTTTTGCAAATTCTTCAATTTTATCAATCTGTAATGTTAATCCGGCGGCATACATATGTCCTCCGAAATTCTCCAATAAATCACTACATGATTCTATAGCTTGATAAATATCAAACCCAACAACCGAACGTGCCGATCCGGTGGCTAAACCATTTGATGCTGTTAAAATTACTGTCGGGCGATAATATGTTTCAATTAATCGCGAAGCCACAATTCCAACAACTCCTTTATGCCAGTTATGATTATAAAGTACCGTAGATTTTCTTTCCGAAAATTCATCTTTAGCAAGTATACTTAAAGCATCTTGGGTTATCGTGCGATCAATATTTTTCCGTGCATCATTGAAATAATTTATACTATTTGCAGCAACTTTTGCTTGTCGCGAATTATTTGCTAAAAGAAGTTCTACTGCTTCTGTCGCCGATTCCATACGTCCGGCAGCATTTATTCTTGGCCCAATTTTAAATACAATATCATCAATTGTAATGTTTTTTTCTTTTAAGCCAGCTAAATTTATTATTGACTTTAATCCTTCGCGAGGAGATTTATTTAATTGTATTAATCCGTAATGAGCCAATATCCTATTTTCATCAATAATAGGTACAATGTCCGAAGCAATACTTACAACAACTAAATCCAGATACGGAATTAATTGATCAGAATCAATATTATTATTTAAAGCATAAGCTTGTATTAGTTTAAAACCTACACCACAACCCGATAAATCAGTGAAAGGGTAGCTGCAATCTTCTCTTTTGGCATCTAATACTGCTACAGCTTTAGGTAGTTCTTCCCCAGGAAAATGATGATCGCAGATAATAAAATCAACACCATTACACCGGGCATATTCTATTTTTTCATTGGCTTTTATTCCACAATCAAGAGCTATAACCAAAGTAAACTCATTATCTTGTGCAAATTGTACTCCTTGCATAGATATTCCATATCCTTCGCTATAGCGATCCGGAACATAAAACCCAACATTATCATATATATCCTTTAAAAAAGAATACATTAAAGCAACCGATGTTGTCCCATCAACATCATAGTCGCCATATACTAAAATATTTTCATTGTTCTTTATTGCTTTCTCTATGCGTTTTACTGCTAAATCCATATCTTTCATCAAGAAAGGATCATACAGGTCTTTTAGTTCAGGTCTAAAAAAGGCTTTTGCTTGATCAAATGTTTTTATCCCTCGCTGAACAAGTAGATTTGCAAGAACATTATCTATATTTAAATCCTTTGCCAGTTTTTCATTTTCTTCCTTTCCTCCTTGTGTTTTTAACACCCATCTTTTTTCCATATATAAATTTCATATTTTTTACTCTTTTAAGTCCATCCCAAATACTTCCGATATTTTTGTCTTTACAACATTCTTTACTTCTGCAAAATCAACTTCTTGGTTCAATTCTTTTTGCATCGAAGTAACTCCTTTATCAATAAAACCACATGGATTTATGTGGTTAAAGTATTCGAGATTTGTGTTTACATTTAAAGCAAATCCATGCATTGTTATAAACCTGCTTGCTTTTACTCCTATTGCACAAATTTTTCTTGCTTTATTTGTATTAATATCGATCCAAACTCCTGTTGCTCCTGATAATCTTTCCGAACTTATTCCATACTCCCTTAGAGCAAGAATTATTGCTTCTTCTAAGTTACCAATATATTGTTTTACCTGCAAATTAAATCGTTCCAGATCAATAATTGGATATCCTACAATCTGTCCAGGACCATGATAAGTAATATCTCCTCCTCGGTTTGTTTTAAAGTACGAAGCATCAATTTTATTCAAAAATTGTTCATTTATAAGTAAATTATTTTGCTCTCCACTTTTTCCTAAGGTATAAACATGAGGATGTTCACAAAACAAAACTTTCCCTTCAATTTCTTGTGATTCTTCCGAAGATAAATTCCTATTTTCTGCTTTTATCTTTAAATATCGATTAAATATTCCTTCTTGATAATCCCAAGCATCTTTATATTTTATATTTCCTAAATCTTCAAATTGTACTTTTTTCATCTTATCTTAAGATTAATGATCTGTATGAAAATAGACTACACAAGTTCTGATTATGCGTTATGTTTATGTTATTTTAGGTATGAAACCTGTTAATGTGAACAAATATGGTTTTCGGCTCTATACGATGATCGCACCAACGGACTACTTTCTACAAACTTAAACCCTTTTTCTAGTCCAATTGTTTTGTACTCTTCAAATTTTTCTGGAGTTACATATTCTTCTACTGGCAAATGGTTTGATGATGGAGCTAAATACTGACCTATTGTCATTACTTTGCAACCAACAGCCAATAAGTCATCCATAACCTGTAATATTTCTTCGTGTTTTTCGCCTAAGCCTAACATGATTCCCGATTTAGCAACAACTCCCGATTCGGCTATTTGTTTTAATACTTGCAAACTCCGATTGTATTGCGCCCGGCTTCTTATCTGAGGTGTTAACCTAGGGACAGTTTCTAAATTATGCGATATAACTTCAGGCTTTGCATCAATAACTTTCTGAATGTCTTCTTTTACATTATCAAAATCAGGAATTAATGTTTCTATAGTTGTCGACGGATTTATTTCTTTTATTTTCTTTATCGTTGCCGACCAAAATTCCGATCCCCCATCTTCTAAATCATCTCTGTCTACCGAGGTTATTACACAATGTTTTACATTCATTAGTTTTACCGATTCGGCAATTCTGTTTGGTTCGTCCCAATCAACCGGAAGAGGTTTCCCTGTTTTTACTCCACAAAACTTACAAGAACGAGTACAAATTTCTCCTAAAATCATAAAAGTAGCTGTTCCTCTATTCCAGCAATCTCCAATATTAGGACAATTACCACTAGTACAAATTGTATGTAAATTATATTTCTTTACGGTATTTTTTACTTTTGAATACGATTCGCCCTTAGGCATTTGCATTTTCATCCAACGAGGTAATCGTCGTCCTTTCTTATTATCTGCTTCCATAACCTCTCTTTATATCTAAATCAATATGCAAAATTAACTTATTCAAAATAAAAACAGTCATAATTGTTGATATTATGATTTTTGCAATTGCTTTTGGCTTGAAAATCAACGTTGTGTCGATTTGTCTTACAAAGATAGATGAACTTTCGCAGAGAGGGGAGCTCATTTTACACTGTGGGGACTAAATTTTACAAAGATAGATATTCATTTTACAAAGAGGGGAGGTTGTTTTACAAAGATAGACGAACTTTCGCAGAGAGGGGAGCCCATTTTACATTGTGGGGATTAAGTTTTACAAAGATAGACAGTCTTTCAGCAGAGTGGGGAGGGAATGCTCTCAACTTTGTATCAAATTATTTTAATCTATTTTGGTTTGCTGAATTATTGAATCTATTTTTACAAATTATTTTTTTGAGAATTTTATACGAAAAGGATTTTATTGTGCATAATTATTTAGAAGAGTTAAATGCAGTTCAGCGCGAGGCTGTTATAAACTATAAAGGAGCGTCGTTAGTAATTGCAGGAGCAGGATCGGGAAAAACTCGAGTTTTAACATATAGAATAACACACTTGTTAGCACAAGGTGTACCTGCCTACAAAATATTAGCATTAACATTTACAAATAAGGCTGCTGCCGAAATGAAAACCAGAATATCCAAAATCGTTGGCGAAGATACTGCTCGATATTTGTGGATGGGAACTTTTCACTCTGTTTTTGCTCGA
>JAKSCO010000047.1 GCA_022360575.1 Bacteroidales bacterium
CTTTAGTTTTTAACGAAATATGCATGCCATATTATGATAAGCAATAATCAATAAAAGACTTACTAAACAGAAAGATTTATCTTTTCTCAGCCACATGATGACAATTTACAAAGATTAAAAATTTCTTTGGAGAAAATAAATTTAGACTTTATTAAAAAATGAATCAATAAATATAAATTATACTAAATCAATCGCGTCCTAAATAATCCTGATTTATATTTTATTCTTCTAAACCAAAAAGCTCTGCTATTTTTTGTTTAAAGCTTTTTCCTACAGGTATTTTTTCTCCAGCTATCTCAACTAAATTCCCTTCTAAGGAGTCGATTTTTTTTATCGATACAATGTATGACTTATGAACTCGGATAAACCTATTTTCTGGTAATTTTTCTTCGAGTTCTTTTAACGATGCCAAAGCTGTTATGTTTTTTTTCCCTTCAGAATGGAAAGTTACATATGCCTTTTGACCTTCGATAAAAACTAAATCATCGTAATTAATTTTGTAATATTTTCGGTCGGCACGAATTATTATATACTCATCTCGAAAATCAGTTTGATTATAAGAAACTGAAGGAATCTCTTTTTTATCGTTACTACGAATTCGAGAACTAACCTTATTAACGGCTTTCAGAAAACGCTCAAACGAAAAAGGTTTCAATAGATAATCAGTGATATCTAGCTCGTAACCTTGAATAGCATACTCTTTATATGCAGTAGTTAAAATAATTGAAGGTTTCTTATTTAAGCTATATAAGAAATCAATCCCTGTAATCTCAGGCATTTGTATATCTAAAAATATTAAGTCTATTTTTTCCTGTTCTAATAAATCATATACTTTCAGGGGCGAATTAAAATCCCCTACAAACTCAAGAAAAGGAACTCTCGATATATAATCTTTTAAGTATTTACGAGCTAAAGTCTCATCATCAACAACAACACATTTTATTTTCATTTGTTTGTATTTTCTTTAGTTAATATTAATACCTAGTTCTACTACAAATTTCACATCCGATTCGTCTATTTTTAAATAATATTTATCGAGATATAATAAATCTAATCGTTGCCGTACATTTTTTATTCCCATACCACTACCTGATTTAATTTTCCTTTTTGAAGGAATCGAATTTTCAATTTTAAACTTTATTGATTTATCTTGACATGATAAATTAACATCGACATACGCATCTTTTATTTCTTCTACTTTACTATACTTAAAAGCATTTTCGATGAAAGGAATAAAAATCATAGGTGCAATATCTACATTTTTTTTAGCATCCGAATAGTTAAAATTTATGTTTTGAGTATGTTCTGATTTTATTTGCTGAAAAGCAATAAAATTACGAATGTATTCGATTTCGGCATTTAATTTAACATCGTCGCTACTACAATCACAAAAAACATATCGTAACATTTCTGACAATTTTAATATGCTCTCGGGAGCTAATTCAGATTTAGTATAAGCTAATGAATAAATATTATTTAGTGCATTAAAAATAAAATGTGGGTTTATCTGAGCTTTTAAAAGCTTTAATTCTGTTCCTAACTTTTCTTCTTTAAGTTGTTTTTCTCGCTCGGCATTTTCTTTTAATACATTAGAAAGTAATATTGTGATACTTATAAAATCGACAAAAAAGACCGATGTTAAAGCTCTTAATATTGGAAAGATAAAGGGTAATTTTTCAGTTCCATCAAATAGTTTTCGAGGTGTTGTATAGATGTCGAGTAATAAGTAAAGGCCTGAAAAAACAAAGACAACGATTAAATTATAGAAAACAAATCGTTTGCGATTTGAAATAAAAAATTTGGGAAATAGCCATTTATCATTTATCAATATAACTATTACGAGCACTAAAGATATCGATCCTGAAGACAGAACAGCATATTCAATAGGAAAAAAATATGAAGTTGGGACAAATAAAAATATACCTATTCCTAACCATATTGAGATTACTTTAAGAAGATACATACATCTAAAATTTAATTGCTTTAATTTAAATTTCAAAAATAAAATTCGACGTAATATACTTCAAAGTTTTTGAACCAACAGAAAGTATATTTTAACCAAACATCAGTTTTAACGAATAAATACATTAGTAGTAAATTAGTTTATTATAAATCTGTATTGGTTCATAAAATCCCCTTATTGGTTCAATAAACTTTCAGCTTAATAAATAGTCTCATAATATTGCATTTTGAAAATTAACATGCATCAATTATGAAAACAAAAATCTTATATGGAATAGCTTCGTTTGCTGTTGTAATTTTTTCGGTATTGTTTACAGTGAAATTAATACAAAGTAAGCCCAAGCCGAGAACACGCGAACAGATCGAAGATTTATTAAATGTAAAAGCCGAAGAAGTAATAAACAAAGATTATAGCTCGAGCATAAAATACAGAGGACGAGTATCATCTTACGAGAATATTTCATTATCAGCCGAGGTGGGTGGTCGGATTTTACAAGGAGACATTCCTTTTAAAGCAGGACAATCGTTTCGTAAAAATGATTTATTAATACAGATTTATAACGAAGATATAAAAGCAGCTTTGATGTCGGGAAAAAGTAATTTCTTACGAACTATTTCATCTATTTTGCCTGATGTTAATGTTGATTTTCCTAATGAATTTGATAAATGGAAAACTTTTTTCACTTCGATTAAAGTAGACGAAAGCTTGCCTGAATTACCCAAAACAAAAACAGAACAAGAACAAATATATTTAGCATCGAAAGGTGTATTAGCCGATTACTATTCGTTACGACAAAAAGAAATAAATCTTAAAAAATATACAATTTATGCTCCTTTTGATGGTAGTTTTAAGACTGTGGCTCGCGAAATAGGTTCGGTAGCTAATATGGGTGGCGAACTAGCTTCGATAATCAGAACTGATCGTTTAGAGGTTATTGTCCCTGTTTTACCCGAAGATGCAAAATGGATTAAAGTTGGTAATAAAGCTAATCTTATTGGGTCAAACAATATCGAATCGGGGGTTGTAGCTCGAATTTCTGATTTTATTGATGCCTCAACTCAATCGATCAATATATACATAACCTATATGCCCAAAAACAATAAAAAGTTTTTTACAGGCGAATATATTGATGTTGAATTTAGTATTTTAAAAAATGTTAGTGGAATAAAAATCCCACGCGAAGCTTTATTAAATAATAATCAAGTTTATTTAATACAGAATAAAAGTTTAGCATTTAAAAACGTAAATATTGAACGAACTCTCGACGATCATTACATTATATCAGGAGTCGATAACGGAGAAATAATCGTTACCGAATCATTGGCAGATGTATCGGAAGGGACAAAAGTTGCTATTCGCAACTAAACTATTTAACATTTATTATAAAATAAATATCTATCATTAAAAAAGCTTGTAATAAAAAACGATGTATAAATATTATTTACATCAATATTTTAGATGAAACCTTTACGACAAATTATTTTAATGTATACAGTTACAAAGTTTCATAAGCAGCTTAAGATTGAAATCTGGGGGATACAAGCAACATCCTTTAGAATAAAAAACAATTAAAGAAAAATATAAGACAGATGAAAAAGATATTATCAGCATTTGTAAAATATCCATTCTATGGAAAAGTAGTTATACTTGTTCTTGTATTAATAGGAACGATATCTATACTTTCGATGCGAAAAGCTACTTTCCCTTTAGTTGAATCGAGAGTAATTTCGGTTTCAGTTGTATATCAGGGAGCAACACCTAAAGAAATGGAAGAAGGAGTTACTACTTTAATAGAAAATAGTATTCGAGGAATTCCCGGAATTAAAGAGTTCTCATCTGTTTCGAGAGAAAGCTTAACTCAGGTAATAATTACAGGGTTAAATAGTTATGACATGGACGAGCTTTTGTCTGATGTAAAAAATGCTGTAGACGGAATCTCGAATTTCCCTGCAGGAGCACAAAAACCTATTGTATCGAAAGATAGATCGAAAGATATGGCTATGTTTGTTAGCCTTTCGTCGAAAGATGATGATTTATTAAAATTAAATAAAGAAGCTAAGCGAATTGAAGACGATTTTTTAGCGTCGGGATATATTTCTCAGATAACAATGTGGGGTTTGCCATCGCGAATGGAATTAGCTGTCGAAATTGACGAAACACAATTAAGACGTTACCAAGTAACATTTGATGAAATAAAAAATGCAATTGCAGCCAATAATCTGGATATTCATGGTGGAACTATAAAAAATCCTCGCGAACAAATTAAGGTTCTTAGCCGACAACGTAGTATTGATCCTGAAGATTTGGAAAAAATAGTTGTAAAAACAAATCAGAATGGACGTACTGTTACTGTAGGTGATTTAGCAAATGTTAAGCTACAGTTTGAAGAAACTCCTAGCGGTAGTTATGTAAATCAGAAACCCAGTGTAACATTTATGATTCAGAAATTGATGAATGAGGATTTAGAAGATATTTCTGTTTTTGTAAATAAATACATAAAAGATTACAACAAAAAACAAGACAGATACCAGATAAGGGTAATGATGGATTTCATTGAAATAATAAAAGGACAATTATCTATTCTTTATCAAAATGGTTTTATGGGATTTATCTTAGTTATATTAATCTTATCATTTCTTTTAAATTTTCGATTATCTTTTTGGGTAGCAGTCGGAATACCTTTGTCTTTTCTCGGAATGTTTATTGTTGCAGTACTAAATGGTGTAACCATAAATATTATTTCGCTTTTTGGTATGATCCTGATAATAGGAATTCTTGTAGACGATGGAATTGTTATTGGCGAAAATATCTTTACACATTTTGAAATGGGAAAGACACCCCGACGAGCAGCAATCGATGGAACTCTTGAAGTTCTTCCTGCTGTATTCACATCTATTACAACAACAATTATTGCATTTACACCTTTATTTTTTATTGAAGGTAATATGCAAATAATGTTTGAGATGGCATTTGTAGTTTCTATATGTTTAATATTTTCGTTAGGCGAAGGAATGTTTGTTTTGCCCGGACACTTAGCCAATCCTAGAGTATTAAAAAATCTTAACAGCCAATCGACATATGCTAAAACTCGAAATAAAATCGATCGTGGGTTTGTGTTTGTTCGAGATAGATTATATACACCTATTGTACGAAGAATATTAAAACACAAAGGATTTAGTGTTGCTGTAATAACAGCATTAATTATAATAACCTTAGGTTTAGTTGGAGGAGGAAAAATTCCGTTTACATTTTATCCTCAATCACCATCAAATATGTTTACTATTGATATAGCATTTAAGCCCGGAGTAAACGAAAATATAACAAAAGAAAAACTATATTGGATTGAATCGAAAGTATGGGAAGCCAACGAAGAACTAATGAAAAGATTCAATGATACAACAAGTTATGTATCGGCTACTCAAGTTACTATCGGTTCCTCGTTTGGAAGAAACGAATCGGGATCAAATGCAGGTTTGGTGCGTGTATTTTTAAACCCCTTAGAAGAAACTCAGGTTAACGACCAGATGATAAAACGTGTTATTTCGAAAAAAACAGGAAAAATACAAGAAGCATATAAATATGCTGTAGGGGCAGCAAATCGTTTTGGGGCTCCAGTGTCGATTAGTCTTTTGGGATACAATACAAACGAGCTAATACTAGCTAAAGAAGAACTTGAAGCCGAACTAAAGGAAATGCCTTCGTTGTTTAATATTACTGATAATAGTCAATTAGGTAGTCAAGAGGTACAAATAAGTCTGAAACCCGAAGCACATATCTTGGGATTAACTCAACGATCGTTGATGATGCAAGTTCGTAATGGATATTACGGAGCTCTAGCTCAACTTATGCAAGAAGGGAAAAACGAAATTTGGGTTTATATACGCTACCCAAGAGATAATCGTTCAACTTTTGGACAACTCGAGAATATGATGATTAATACACCTAAAGGAAATTTTCCTTTATCGCGTATAGCTAATTTATCAACGAAACGTAGTATGAGTAAGATTACTCGTTATAATGGAAAAACAGAAATTAGAGTTGAAGCCTATTTAAAAGATCAGAGCGAAGCTGTACCTCCAATTTTAGCATTTATCGAAAGTGATATTATGCCAAAGATTATGGAAAAACATCCAGATATAAGCTACTTACACCAAGGACAACAAAAAGATACCAAAGAACAAATGGGTACTATTGCAAAATATTTTGGAATTGCATTTTTAATTATTGTACTCATTATAATGATTTATTTTAAATCCTTTTCTCAAGGATTTATAATCCTTATCATGATTCCTCTAGGTTTTATAGGAGCTATTTGGGGTCATGGAATACATAACGAACCTTTATCAATGATGAGCTTATGGGGCTTTGTTGCTTTGTCTGGAACAATAATAAACGATGCGATTGTATTTCTGTCGAAATACAATCAGAACTTGGTTGCCGGGATGAAAGTAGTTGAAGCTGCCATGAATGCAGGAAAATCGAGATTTAGAGCTATTGTACTAACAACACTGACCACTACAGCAGGATTGATGCCTTTAATTTTAGAAAATAGCCCGGATGCTAAATTCTTAGTTCCGATGGCAATTGCCTTGGCTTATGGTATATTGTTCGGAACAGCATTTATTTTGTTGATATTACCATTGCTTATTGTTTTAATGAATAAATTCAAATTAAGAGTGAAAAATTTATTTAGTAAAGACAAAAATTACACCCCCGAGTCAATCGAAGTAGCAGTTATCAATCATGAGATTGATACTCGACTAAACAAGGCTATGGAAGAAGAGATTAATTAGTATTTAAGTTTAAAAAACGAACAAAATGAATACAAAGAAGATAATAATAAGTACCATTCTATTTTTGAGCTTTTTTTCATTAATAGCCCAAGATAGTTTGAGTATTGGGCTGGCAATAAATAAGGCCTTGGAAAATAATTATGGTATAATTACAGTAAATAAATCACACGAAATAAATAAACTTAATAATACTTGGGGTAACACAGGTGTTTTACCTACAGTAAAATTTACAGGAACCGGAAGCAAATTGTGGAACTATAACGACAACGATAATTTTACAAGTAAATCATTAAGTGGATCTGTAGATTTAAACTGGGTATTATTTCGAGGATTTAGTGCTCGTATATCAAAGCAAAATCTTGAGAAATTAGAGAAGGTTTCAGAAGGAACTATAGCTATTACTGTCGAGAATACAATTGTTGATATTATTTTGGCTTATTATAACATATTGCTTGCCGAAAATAAAATGGATATTGCTGAAAAAAACATGAATTTATCTGAAGATAGATACAAACAGCAAGAGCAACGAAAACAATTAGGGACTGCGGTAACATACGATTTATTGCAATCAAAAAACTCTTTCTTAGAAGATAAATCCAAATTTTTATCAGCGAAAGCTGCTTATAACAATGCTAAACGACAATTAAATAATCTAATGGCTGTTGATTTAAATACGAATTATATTTATGGATCGTCGTTTACTATAAACACAAAAAACTTTAAGATTGAGAATCTAGAAGCTAAAATGCTAGAAAATAATAATACATTACGTAATCAATACATAAATCTGGAAATAGCAAAACTAAAAGTAAGAGCAGCTAAAAGTGCTTATTATCCTACAATTTCGGTAGGTGCATCTGGAGGATACAATGATACTGATGTTAACTATAACACAAACAATAATCGAGATAACTCATCGGATAATTTTTCGACCAAAACACAAATGAGTGTATCGTATTCGATTTACGAAGGAGGCTCAAGAAAAAGAGCTCTACAAGCAGCTCGGATAAAAGAAGAAATTTCGGAAATAGAAACAACAGAAATACAACAAAAGCTAAAAAATCAGTTGGCACAAGAATTTGAACTATATCAGGTAAGAAAAGAATTGTTGGTATTGGCTCAGGAAAATATTAAAGCAGCCGAATTAAATTTGAAATTATCTGAACAAAAGTTTAAAAATGGAACTATAAATTCGTTTAACTATCGCGATATACAACAATTATACGCCAATGTTGCTTTAAATTATCAAAATGCTATGTTCGATTTAATACAAAGCTATCACACCTTGCTCCGACTTACAGGAGGTATTATTGATGAACTTGGTGTATAATCTTTATCAAAAAAATCGGGTATTTTACCCGATTTTTTTATTCTGCCTCATCAAACAACCAAACAAAAAAATTTATATTCCTTCTGAATTTGAGACACTGTCCTATTTTGACTTTTAGGAATACATTCCATTGCTTAGGAGCCCATTTTAACCTCTAGGAGCTTATTTGAACTGCCAAAATGTCTATATTGACATCCTATATTCGATTCAAAACAAAAATATTTTGGTATTTAATTATCCATTTTTAGTTTCCCAATTGCCATCCTTACACGAAATTGTTTCAGAGAGCTCATAATTCTGGGGCAAGAACTGATACTGTCTAAAATTTTGTAGGGTATAACAACAAAGAGTAATTCAATTTGAGTATGCTGTGCTATAGCTATAATAAAAGTTGATACATATTGCACATTGAAATATGCATTTGTATATTTGAATAAAATAAAAACAAATGGATAGCAATATTGAAAATTTTTGTCCTTCCGATAAAAAAGATTGGAGAAATTGGCTTGAGCAGAATCATAAAACCAAAGAAGCAGTTTGGTTAATTTTCTATAAGAAAAAATCAAATACTCCTAATTTAACTTGGAGCGAAGCTGTTGACGAAGCTCTTTGTTTTGGATGGATTGATGGGGTCAAAAAAACAATGGACTCTGATAGGTATGTACAGTATTTTACCAAACGAAAATCTAATAGTAACTGGTCGAAAGTAAATAAGGATAAAATCCAAAAAATGATCGAACTAGGACTAGTTACAGAATCAGGACTGAAAAGTATCGAGATTGCAAAACAAAATGGCTCTTGGACACTCTTGGATGCTGTAGAAAATCTTGAGATCCCCGAAGATTTAGAACAAGAATTTAAGCGATATCCTGAGTCAAAAAACTATTTTATGAGTTTAAGCAAATCTGTTCGTAAAGGAATGTTAGGATGGGTAGTTTTAGCAAAGAGACCAGAAACCAAGGCAAAGCGAATAGCCGAAATTGTAGAAAACGCAAGACAGAAAAAGAAGCCAAAACAATTTCGATAACAAAGAAAACATTTTACAATACTGCAAAAACAATAGATGCTTACCTAAAAACGTGAGTTGCGTGGGAGAGGGTGTTAATATATTAAAGCCTTAATTTCTTCTTTATCTTTTATTAATTGAGTCTTTAGGCTATCAGAACTGTTTAGTTGTAGTTCATTTCGCATCCGCTTATGAAATGATACAATTACATTTTGATTTTCTAAACTTGTACTGGTGTTATAATCGAATAAATGAACTTGTACACTTGGGTTTTTTGTATCGTATGTTTTTATATTAAGCATTCCTCGGTATCGAGTGTCTTTGTGCTTTATACTAATGGCATAAACTCCTTGTCGAGGAATTAATTTTGTGTTCTCGTCAATTACTATTTCGAGAGTAGGAAATCCTAGTTCTTGACATTTTTGTTTTCCTTTAATAAGTTGCCCTATAACAATAAAAAAATGATCTAAATATGCATTTGCCCGCTGAATTCGTCCATCGAGTAGAGCTTTGCGAGTTATTGTAGAGCTAACAGTTTCGTTTTCGAGGTCTTGTTCTGGAATTTCTTCAACAATAAAGTTATTTGTCTTTGTTAATTTATATAGATATGAATAATCTCCTTCGCGATTGTGTCCGAAGTGATGGTTAAATCCTACAATAATTATTTTAGCTTTTAGCTTTTGCAGAAGTATATCTTTTACGAATTGTTCCGATGTTGTTTTTGCAAAGTTTAAGGTAAAATTGATAATAATAAGATGATCTAAACCTGCTTTCTGGAGTAGGTATATTTTTTCTTCCTGACTATTGATGAGTTTTAAATTTTTGCCTATATCGTTTGGATACAACACACTCCTGGGATGAGGGTTGAATGTAATTAAGACCGACTGTCCATTTATGTTTTTAGCTAATAAGTTAAGTCTGTTAATAATAACTTTGTGTCCAAAATGAACTCCATCAAAAGTACCTGTAGTTACTACCGGGTTCTTAATATTGTCTAGTTTGTCAAAACTTCGATGGATTTGCATTTTATCTTAATAAGGAATCGTATTAATTATTTTTTTCTTTAACAAAATAAGCTACTTTTTCGAGCGAAGTAACCATGTCGTATTCTTCTAGATATACATTAGGAGAAACATTTAATGATGTGGAAGTATAATTTAATATTCCTTTAATCCCAGCCATGATTAATATTTCGGCAACAGCCGCAGCATCTTCGGGCGGAACGGTTAAAATACCAATAGAAATGTCTTGTTCTTTTATTATTCTACTAATGTCGTTTGTGTGGTAGCATTTAACTCCCGATATTACACGATTTGCCTTTTCGGGATCGGTATCAAATGTTGCAGCAATTTTTAATTTTGTTCGTTTCCCATTAAAATATGTTGTTATTGCTCGTCCCAGATTTCCAATACCAATAATTGCAGCATTTAATCCATCTTTGGTATCGATAATATCACCAATAACATCAATAAGGGCTTTAACATCATAACCTTTTTTTAGGGTTGTCGAATATCCAATAAGCATAATGTCTCTTCGAACTTGAACAGCAGTAATATTGTGCATATTAGCTAACTCGTGCGAAAATATATGAGTTTTCCCCTCTGCCAAGCAGCTTAATAAAGTTCTGCGATACTCACTTAATCTTCCTATGGTTTTTTCTGGAAGTTTGCCCATAATATTTAATTTAAAATATGATAATATACAAAAAATTACATTGGCAAAGTAACGATAAAAGTACTTCCTAAGCCAATTTTACTTTCAATTTTTATATCTCCCTTATACAAATCAATAATTCGTTTTACAATCGAAAGTCCTAATCCACTACCAGCAATATGTTTGGTTTGTTCATTTTTTACTCTATAAAATTCTCTGAAAAGTTCGTCTGTTTGTTCTTTTGATAAGCCAATGCCTGTATCTTTAACTAGAATTTTTATTTTATCATTTTCTGATTTCAAATCGATGTTAACTTTTCCTTTATCGATATTATATTTTACAGCATTTGATATTAGGTTGTTTAATATTATTTCTAAATCACAAGGATCAGCATTGTATTTTATATTTTCTTTATCAGATAGCTTAATGCTAACATCTTTTTGTATTGCATAAGGGTTTATTGCCTCAATGGCAAGCTGAGCTATTTCTCCTACACAAACCAATTCTAGCTTCTCATTTTTCTTTTCGAGTTTGATTTTTGTTAAATCAAGTAAGTCCATAATAAGGTTTCGCATTCCTTTAACTCTGTGTAGCGATCGATCAATCATTTGATTGTACGAAGTAATATCGTTGCCCGCTTGTTTTTCTTGCATAATACGCAAATAACCTTCGATTGCATTTAAAGGAGTTTTTAATTCGTGCGATAAAACCGATAAAAATTGATACCGAATTTCTTTTCCTTCTCGATTCATCTTTCTTGTCATTCCTCGCAAAAAAATATGTTTTGATACATTTTCGAGTGCCGATTTTAACTCTTGAGGAGTAAAAGGTTTCGGAATAAAATCATAAGCTCCATTGTTGGTTGCTTTTACTGCAAGCTCAAGCGAAGCATATGATGTTATCATCAATACCAGTATTTCGGGATTGTTTTTACTGATGTATTCTAAAACTTCGGTTCCGTGTATTCCAGGTAATTTATTATCGAGTAATACAATTTCTATTTTTTGATTTTTAACTATTTCTATAGCTTCTTCGCCAGTAGATGTTTCAATAACATTAAATTTGATATCAGTATCCATAAAAGGATAACTAACAGTAAAATTTTTAAGTATACGACTAACACCCGATCGTATTCCGGGTTCGTCGTCGACTACCATTACGTTTAAGCTTTCCATTGTAGAATAAAATTAAAGTTTAAGTAGTTTATTTATTTCTTTATGAAGCTGATCGCGACGAATACCTTTTTCTAAATATAAGTCGGCTTTAATCCATTGTTTTTCTGGATCAGAATCAATGCTAAATGACATTCCTGTTTCAGATGCTACAGCTGTAGCTAGTATAATCGGAACATCAGGATGTTGGCGTTTCATTTTATAGCATAAAACAAATCCACTATCATTTTTTTCCATCATAAGGTCAAAAATGGCTAAATCGGGTTTTGTGTTTTTTATAAGTTCTTCGGCTTCTTTCTGAGTTTCGGCTGTAATTGTATTAAATCCGAAACTTTCTATATGCATTTTTATCTGAAATAAATAATCGATATCGTCGTCGGCAATTAAAACTAGTTTTTTATTCATAATATCAATCTTTAATGTTATTGGAATCTGGGTAAAGATATTTTAAAAGTTGTTCCTGTTTTTCCTTTTTGAGGTTTATTGTTTGATTCGACAGATATTTTGCCTTTGTGCATTTTTACAATACCATATGCTGTGGCTAAACCTAATCCTGTTCCTTTCCCTATTCCTTTGGTTGTATAAAATGGTTCAAAAATTTTATCTAATAATTCGGTACTTATACCAACTCCCGAATCCTTTACATATATAATAATGTTTTCGTTGTCATCATCTAAAATAATATCAATATTACCCCCTTGGGGCATTGCATCAATAGCATTTTTTAAAAGATTAGTAAGTATTTGTATTATTTGTTCGCTATCGAGAGTTGCTATTTTGTCGTTTAAGTCTTCATGGTTTATATTAACAGATATGTTTTTAGGAATGATCACAGCATCGGTACTTTGTTCTGCTAATTTAATAAGATCTACTTTGCTTGAATTAATCTGATTTTTTCGTGCAAAGTTTAATAAGCCTCCTACAATTTTCTTGCATCTGTTCGATTGTTCTACAATAAGATTAAGATCTTTATGAATTTCTGAATCTTTTTGAGCTTCGTCAAGTAAAATATTTGCATACATAACAATAACTCCCAAAGGATTGTTAAGTTCGTGAGCAATTCCTGCTGATAATTGCCCCATGCTGGCTAATTTTTCGGATTGTTTTAATGCCTGTTTTATTGATGTTAGTTTCTCGTTTGTAATGGCCAATTCAGAGATTGATTTATGTAGTTTTTCTATAGTGTAAGGTAAACACATTTCAGTTTCGGCCAATCCTTCGGCAATAGCCGAAGCATGTTCGTCGCACGAAACATAACCGCAAGCTCCACAGTTTAGGTGATCTTTAGGTTCTAATTTCCCCATAGATTTTAATATCCGATTAATTTCTGAGTGATCAGGAAATTTAAGCGATTTTTCATGAACAGAAAAACTGGCTTTTAAATCAATACTTGAATAATATTCTTGAATCTCCTTTTCCCACAAAGATTTATTTAAATTCTGGATTTTTTTGTGGACATAATTATTTACTAAAACCCTACGGGCGTAATGTCTTCCTTTGGTTTTCATGCCTGGACCCATAATGCATCCTTCGCAACTTAATAGTTCTAAATGTTGATTGCTAATGAGTCCATCTTCAAACTCAAGGATAGCTTCTTGAAAATCTTTACGCCCTTCGGCAACAATTATATTTCCTTCTAATACATCGTCGGTAATTCCTGCAGTTTGCAGTAATCCTCGACTAATCGGAAAAATAGCTCCTTTGCCTCCAAGTGGGGGATCAAAATCGGAAGCTTCGACATTCTTTTGAGTTATGCTCTGTTGTTCAAAAATATCTCTTAATTCGGCAAATGTTATTATTTCATCAACTTCGTCCGACTCAGATTTTTTTGCTACACATGGACCAATGAAGATGATATTAATATCCTTGCCATACTTTTTTTTCATTACCCGAGCCATAACTACCATTGGCGATGCGATGGGGGTTAAATCTTTAACTAATGCAGGATGATAGTGTTCTATATACGAGACAACCGCAGGGCAATCAGAAGAGATATAGCATTTTTCATCTTTTTTGTTGATTATCTCGCGGTATTTTTTAGCAACTAAATCGGCTCCAAAAGCAACTTCAGATACAATGTCGAATCCAATTTTTCGGATCATTGAAACAAGGATTTTATAATTCGATATTTCCTTGAATTCGGCAGGAAAACTAGGAGCAATAATTGCGATATTTTTTTTTTCGTTATTTAATAATTTAAAAATTTCGTTGGTGGTATTAAGGAATACTTTTGCTCCTTGGCTACATACTTTAGTGCAATTTCCACAAACAATACAACGCTCATTTAATACTTCGGCTTGTCCGTTAATTATTTTTATTGCTTTAGCCGGACATTCGCGCACACAAGTATAACATACTCTACATCTATTTTTGAGAGTGTATACCAAATTTCGTTTTGTATTTTGTTTTTTATCCATGCAATTGTTTCTTACAATAAAACATCTCGTTGATTGTATTTTGTGTGTAAGTATTTTGTGCATTTATTACTTAGAGGTTCCTCTAAAAAGTCTTTGTATAGGTTGAGAACATCCATGTTTTTATGAGCAACTCTTATGGCTTCTTTGTCGTCGATGTCGTAGATGATCTTAGCTCTGTTTTTTAGAGCTTTTTTGTCTCTTGTAAAAACCTGACCTCCTCCATTGATACAAGCATTTGGACAGGCCATAATCTCTACGAACTTGATGTTGCTTTTGCCTTCTTTTATTTCTTTAATTAATTTATTTGCATTTTTTAAACCACTAACGGCAGCAAAACCTATTTGAAGTTTCCCTATTTTTACAAAGGATTCTTTGTAATATTTAGAACCTCTAAGTTTTGTTATTTTTAAATTTGTTAGTTCTTTATTGTTAAGATGGAATGATAAGGAACGGGTAATACTTTCGGCCCAACCTCCAGATATTGCTGTTAATTTCCCTGCCGAGCTCCGGATGTTGAAAGGAGGGTCGGCAAATTCTTCTTGTAGTGAGTGAACGTCAATGCCATATATGTGTATTAATTTTACTAACTCGCGAGTTGTTAATACTGCATCGATATCAGAGATTCCTTTATTTGTCATTTCTTCTCTTTGAGCTTCAAATTTCATTGCCGTGCAAGGCATTATCGAAACTGAAAATATATTGTTTGCTGAAATATTTGATGTTTGAGCATAATAACTTTTTATCATTGATCCTAGCATTTGTTGTGGCGATTTACATGTTGAAACTAAATCAATGATTTCAGGATGTGATTGCTCCATGTGTTTTATCCAGCCAGGACAAGAACTGCTTAGCATGGGGAGTTTTTCGTTTTCATTTATTCTTTTTGCCAATTCAGCAGATTGTTCGTAAATAGTTAAGTCAGATGCAAATGTTGTATCGAAAACTTTGTTAAACCCAATTCGTTTTAAAGCAGCAATTAATATTCCACTAATATCTTTAGTAGAACGTAACCCTAGTTCATCAGCTAAAGAAACTGATACGCTAGGAGATATTTGAGCAATTACCTCAATGCTTGGATTGTTAATCATATCCTGCACTATGTCAAAGTTTGTTTTTTCGTGCAATGCTCCGGTAGGACATACCATGATGCATTGTCCACAATTAATGCAGTTTGAAAAGTTCAAATCTCTATTCATAGAGGTAGATACGGATGTTTTATTCCCTCTTCCTATAAAATCAAGAGTTGAAATATCAAGGATTTCATCACAAATACGCACACAGCGCCCGCATAAAATACATTTCGAAGGTTCTCTAATTATTCCTGGGCTTGAATGATCTGAGTTTCGTTTAGATTTTGTCCCTGATATTCTTCTTTCACGAACATTTAATTCTTCGGCTAGGTCTTGTAGTTCACAATTTTTATTTCGAATACAGTACAAACAATCGTCGGGGTGATTTGACAAAAGAAGTTCAACAAGCATTTTGCGTGCTCGAATAACTCTGGGGGAATGCGTTTTTATCTTGATCGATTTTTCGATAGGATACGAGCAAGAGGGGACAAGTCCATTAATTCCATCAACTTCAACAACACACATTCGACAAGCTCCTGTTGGAGAAAAACCTTCCATTCGGCATAGAGTTGGGACTTTTATTCCGTTGTTGCTTAGAGTTTCTAATATTGTATCTCCTTTGTTTGCTTTTATTTCTTTACCATTAACATTTATATCTATTGTCATAACTTGATTTGTTTAATGGTTAATTATTTTTTATTGCAGAAAATTTACAAACTTCATAACAAATACCACATCTAGAGCATTTGTCTTGTACTATGAAATGAGCTTGTTGTATAGATCCAATAATGGCTCCATTAGGGCATCGTTTAGCACATATAGTACATCCAGTGCATGTATCAACATCGATTTCGTAAGTTCGTAGTTCTTGGCAAACTCCAGCGTGACAATTTCTCTCAAATATATGTTCTTCATATTCATCTCGAAACCATTTTAATGAACTAAGAACAGGATTTGCAGCTTTTCTTCCTAAACCACACATTGATGTGTCTTTAATAACTTCAGCTAAATTCTCAAGTTGCATAACACCTTTAAAGCGTTGAAGAGTAGTATATCCATTTTCATCTTTAGGTTGTTTACTAATATTTTGTAAGATTTCGTGTAAACGCCGAGTCCCTTCTCTACAAGGAATGCATAAACCACAGCTTTCTTTTTCAAGGAAATTCATAAAGTACTTTGTGGTGTCAACAATGCAATTATCCTCATCTAACACAATTATTCCTGCAGCTAGAGAAGCTCCGTGTTCAGCAATAGTGTTATAATCTACTGTTAAATTAAGATGTTTTTCGGATAGAGATCCGCCTGAAGGTCCTCCTATATGAATTGCTTTGAATGTTTTCCCATTCTCAATTCCTCCAGCTATGCGATAAACAATATCATGTAATTTAGTTCCCATTTCAACTTCAATTACTCCTTGGTATTTTGTTCTTCCCGAAATAGAGAATACTTTAGTTCCCGAAGAGTTGTTTACACCTAAATTAGCAAACCACCTATGTCCTTTGTCGATAATAATAGGGATATTAGCAAGAGTTTCAACATTATTAACAACTGTTGGTTTGTTGAATAATCCCTTTGTTGCAGGATAAGGAGGTTTAGA
>JAKSCO010000166.1 GCA_022360575.1 Bacteroidales bacterium
AAATTCATCAGGAGTAAAAGCCAGTGCAGCTGTAGTCATATAGCCTCCATACGATCCTCCCATTATTCCTATTTTATTCGCATCGACCCATCCTGTTTTAATTAAAAATTCTTTAGCAAAGATGCAATCTTTTAAATCGTGATCACCATGTTTACGATCGTCTAACGAATAAAATGTACGACCATACCCACTGCTGCCTCTGTTGTTAACTGCGATTATAGCATAACCATGATTTACTAAATATTGTATATTGGGATCATAGTCTACTCGTGATTGACCTCCAGGCCCCCCATGAACAAGAACAATTGCAGGAACCTTATTCTTAGAAGAAGCATTTATAGGTTTGTATAAAATTGCTGGTATTTCAAGTCCATCAAACGATTTATATCTTATAACTTCGGAATTAGCCAAAAAATCGGGGTTGATTTCAGGGTTTAATGTGTTTGTTAATTTTTTTGCTTGAGTATTTCCAAGCTTGTAAGTGTATAAATCTTGAGGTGTTTTTGAGCTACTTCCGTAAAAGCTCATAATTGATTCGCTATCCGAGAAATAAACAAATTTGATATTTGCTTTTTTGAGTTTAGGAAACTGTATTTCTTTGCCTGTAGCAACATCAAAAACTTTAACTATAGTTTGAGCATCTTGATTTATCCCTATAATACGATAGTTTTCGTTACGCGAATGATATGCATATGAAACATCCCACTGATCTTTGTAAATTGTTTCCGAAGCTTTGGTTTCAAGATTTAATCGAGCATAATAGGTGAATTCCGAATCGATGTTTGATAAATAATATAGATATTTATTGTCTTTACTGAATTCTACTGGATAGTTTATTGTTTCTTCAATATCTTTTATTTTTTCTATCTTATTATTATTTCTGTTGTAAATGAAAAGTCTATTATAGTTCCAAGTTATTGTTTTTGTTAGCGCAATCATACTTTTATCGTCAGAAATAGCTCCGATACTAAACCCTTCGGTGTTTTTATAAATTAAATCGAATTTAAATGTTTCAATATCTATTTCATATAAATCCATATATCTAGAATCTCTCTTATTGGTTTGTATAAAAAAGCTCCTTTTGTCTTTGCTCCACCCATAAAAACTCGCTCTTGCTTTTTCGAATGGAGTTATATCATGTATTGTTCCGTCGATTTCACGAACATATATATGATAAATTTCATTTCCCCCGTTATCCGATGAAAGGAGTAATCTTTCATCATTTGGGAAATAACTTATTGCATAAGTTGCCTCTGTTCTATTTGTCAATTGAACAGGGTCTCCCCCATTTAAATTAATTTCGTAAGCATTGTAAACGCCTGATTTATCGCAATTAAACAATATTTTTGATTCGTCTGGCGAGAATGAACTCCCGAAAATATTGGTATTGTTCATAAATTGATTGATAGAATATTGTTCTATCTTGATCTTTTTTTCTTTTACTTGACATCCGATCAAGATTACTCCTGTAAAAAGAATAATAGTTAGTAATTTAAATTTTTTCATAGGATATTTATTTAAAGTTAATGAGGTTAAAAGATAATAAAACTATTAGAATATTTTTCTAAATAAGGGGTGTATTTCAAGAAAAAGATTTATTAAAAAATTCTATCTGGATTAAGGTAGGTATAAAAAGTAGAATTTGGAAAAAACAAGGCATAAAAAAACCCGCAAAAATGCGGGTTTTATATTATCTTATCTATGTTTATTCTGGTTGAATAGCTTCAACTGGACAAACATCTGCACAAGAACCACAGTCAGTGCAAGTTTCTGGATCAATTTTATAGATATCACCTTCTGATATTGCTTCAACTGGACATTCATCAATGCAAGTTCCGCAAGCTGTGCAATCGTCACTTATAACGTAAGCCATGATTTTAAATTTTTAGTTTTAAAATTTCTTTAATTCAGCTACAAAATTATGCCCTTAATTTAAATCCTGAAATAAAAATGAAATAAAAATTATAAATATGTTGAATTTAGAATAATTCTAATCTCTATAATACTTCTTGTGAGGTCTTTCTGTTTTTTAGAAGTTATAGCAAAAGCATATCAAAATGAGTGTTGGAAAATTCATCGCGGTTAAACTAGTTTAGATGGGTTCCTAGAAGTCAAAATAGACTCCTAAGCAGTTTGGATGGGCTCCTAGAGATCAAAATGGACTCCTAAGTAGTTTGGATGGGCCCCTAGAGATCAAAATGGACTCCTAAGTAGTTTGGATGGGCTCCTAGAAGTTAAAATGGGTTCCTGAGCAGTTTAGATAGGCTCCTAGAAGTTAAAATGGGTTCCTAGAGGTTAAAATGGACATCTTGGCAGTTAAATGAGCTCCTAAGAGTTAAAATGGGCTCCTAAAAATTAGAACAGACATCTTGTCAGTATTTTTTTAGGGTATTTTACCCTAAAAACTAAGAATAAAAAATTCTTCAATTTAATAAATAGATGTTGTGTCTTATACCAAATAAATTTCAAGGTGAGGGATTTATAAAAATGAATAATTTTTGTCTTAGATGCGACGAAAAAGCAAAAGATAGCCTAGTTACCTTGCAGCTTTTTTGGCAATGAATAAGGCAAAAAGAAACGTTTTTATCACTCATTTTGATGTTCTTTTGGTATTACAAGCTTAACTTATTGCTTAACACACACAAAAAATTATAATCCAAAAATAAATCTATTTTAAAGAGTCTGATAACAGAATGTTTTTCATTGAAAATCGAAAATAATCAGTTTGTATCTTTTGTATTTGTATGTATCATAAAATTCATTGCAATGTAAGCCATTGTTCCCATTCCTATTTTTAAGGATTCTTCGTCGATATCGAAGTACGGAGAATGTAAAGGAATGTATTCTGTTCCTTTTTTAGTTGTACCTAAACGATAAAAGGTTGCCGGAATTTCTTGTGAATAATAAGCAAAATCTTCGGCAGTCATTCTTAAGGGAAGTTCTTGTACTTTTTCTGAACCCAAGAAATCTTGAGCAAAACTTATTGCTTTTTCTGTTATTTCTGAGTTATTAACTAAAACAGGATATCCATCTATAATGTTTACTTCGATCTGAGCTCCATTTTTAGTTGCAATTTCGCTTGCTGTATCTTTTATTTTTTGATGAACTTTTTTTCGCCAGTTTTCGTCCATTGTTCTGAAAGTCCCTTCCATATATACCTCGCTAGGAACAATATTGGTGGCTCCGTTGGCAATAACTTTTCCGATACTTAAAATTGTTTTTATCTCTTTAGGAGCTTGTTTCTGAATTTCTTTTAATTGACTAATAATTTCGGCTGCAACAAAAACTGTTTGGGTTATTTTTTCGGGAGTAGCAGCATGCCCTCCTTTTCCTTTTACAGTTAAATAAATCTCATCGGTTGATGCCATATAAACTCCCGATCGAAAACCAACAGTCCCTGTTGGTAAATCCGGAAAAACATGTTGCCCAATAATTAAATCGGGTTTAGGATTTTCTAAAACCCCTTCTTGTATCATTAATTTGGCTCCTCCGGGGAGTTTTTCTTCGGCTGGTTGAAAAATTATTTTGATTGTACCTTCAAATTCGTTTTTCAATTTATTTAAGATATACAAGCATCCCATAATGGAAGCTGTATGAGCATCGTGTCCACAGGCATGCATAACTCCTTTGTTTTTCGATTTGTAATCAACAGAGTTTTTTTCTTCGATAGGTAAAGCATCGATATCGGCTCTTAGGGCAATTGTTTTTTTTGACGGATTTTTCCCTTCGATAAAGGCTACTATTCCGTTGTTAGCAATTCCTGCTGTATATTTTACCTGTGCTTTTTTTAATAAAGATATAATGTATTGAGCTGTCTGTGTTTCTTCGAACGAAAGCTCAGGATTTTGATGCAAATGTCGTCTTATTGCTATTACATCGTTATAGTATTCTTGTGCAAGTTGTTTTATTTTGTCTTTTATATCAATCATTTGTAAAATATCATTTTTAAAGAGATTATAAGCATAAAAATTCCGAATATTTTTCTTAGGATTTTTTCAGGGAGATGTATCGATATAATAGATCCTAAATAACTCCCAAGGACAAAGGCAATAATTAATACAAGAGCAAAACGAAAGTTTACATAACCATTTTTTGTATAATTTATAACAGCTAAAATCCCGATAGGAAATAACAATACTGCTAAACTGGTGCCTTGTGCATTATGTTGCGATAATCCCATAATAAAAACTAAAGCAGGAACAATAATAATCCCCCCTCCTAACCCTAGCGAGCCTCCAACTATTCCGGCCAAAAATCCTATGATAATTAAAATTATCAGTTCATTTATACTCATTAAAGTGAATTTTAAAAGTCCAAACTTAATGAAAAATAAAATATTCCTGAATTTACTTTTTTATTTTCGATTCCCCAAGCCCAATCAAAACGAGCAAAATATCCAAATAGCATTAATCTCAAACCACATCCATATCCAGCAACAAAAGGTTCTCTTTCTGTATCTATAGTTATTTTTAATGAGTTGTTGTCGATAACTAGTTTGTCGTATCCATTTTTATTCGAATATGGAGAAATTCCACTCCAAGCAGTCCCAACATCGAAAAAACCTACAAGTTGTAAGTTATTCCAAAACGAAGAGTTTATAGGGGTATTCGAAAAATATTTAACAACAGGTAAACGCAACTCGGTATTAATTAAAGCAAAGCTATTTCCATTTCGTATATTTTGCGGAAATCCTCGTAAGTTTGTTGCTACAGCTTGGTATGCATATTTTGCATCTTCGTTTATCGGAATTTCATTTAAGGGTATAAATGTTGGTTTCTTTTGCGAGAAATTAGTCCAATTATCAACACCCCCCAGGTAATAAATTAATTTATTGTGTCCAAACGAGGTACTAGTAGCAAAACGTGCAGCAAAAATTAAGTCGCGATGTATTTTCTGATAGTGTCTAAAATCGGCGCCTATTACAAATAAATCGGTTTTTGACTTATTTAACTGATTGTAATATTCGGCAAAGATTTTATATCTGGTTCCGTTGTATAAATTAATACCTGTTTTTATTGTATTATCAAAAATATAATCAAGTTTTATTCCTCCAGAAACTCTGTGGGAGTCGTCTTTTCTTAAGGTTTTCCAATTCGTTGATAAGAAAATCATTTTATCGTAGCGTAATATTAAGCTTCCTTTTATAGCTCTAACCTCGTTAAATGGCAATGTTCGTATGTATATAAATTTGTTCGTTTTTGTTTTCGACATAAAATCAATAGTTGAGTTTTTAAATGTTTGTCGATGATAAACATACTGTTCGTCAATTTTTTTCTTTAAATTTTCTAAACTAAATAAATACTCATTACTATGAAAATCGGCAGAAAAACGAACTCCTGCAACAAGTTTATAATCTTCTAATAAATCATATGCTCCTATTTTTAGTAGAGCATTAAACCCTGGATTAAAGTAAACAGCACCTCCGGTAAAAGCCTGATAAGTAGAGTTGAGAAATCCAAAATCAATTTGACTAACAATATGATTTGTATAAAAAGTACGTTGATAAATCCGTATTTTCGGGAGCTTGAATAAATTCGACGATGAGTCTTTCTTGGTTCCCAAATAATTTCTGGTAAATATAGGATTTTCAGTTTCGAACACATAGTTGTTAATGTCAATCTTATAATCTTTAAGAGGTATAATATTGCTTGTATCAGTTATTTGTTTTAGTTGTTCCGATTTTTTTATACTATCAGCAATTCGCAATTCGTTATTTAATTTATTTCGATATTGGGTAAATTGTAATTTCTGGTACTTATTTCTCGAAAAATCACCTAAGGTATGTTTTGTGATTTGAAATTTATTATTCTGATAATTTAGGGTAAGATATCTGTTATTTAATTTATTCAAATGATGACTAATTATATCTTTAGAGTAATTCGTTAAAGGTCTTTCGCTTAAAAAATATTTATAGTGAATAGTAGTATCAATAAAACTTATTGTACTATCGTATTTACCTTGATATAAGTTGTGAATTCCATTTTTATCGTTTAAGTATAAATATTCTTTATCGTGAATTTCGAAAGCCTGTGTTTCGTTTTGGTATAAGGTGTTTGTTAACTGCGACAGATTTCGTTTTTTGCTTTTGATGTTGTATGTATATAAATCGAATTGATTACCATATAAAATATTTTTAGTATTTAAAGAGTCATTTAATCTGTTCGATGAAAAAATTATTTGTTCGGAGTTGTTTATAAATCGGGGATTAAAATCATCGGCATTGTCATTGGTAATTCGTTTGTGTGTAGCTGATGCAATATCGTAAATAAAAATATCTGTTTTGCTATTTTTTACAGCAGAAAAAACTAATTTGGCTCCATTGTCCGAATATGATAAACTTAAAATTTTGTCGAAATACAATAAGTTTCTTTCTGTTATTTCATCTTTTTCTAATATGTATTGAAGCAATTTTAAACCTCCTTTTTCTTCGGTGATAATTGTAAGGTATTCGCCTGAAGGATGCCATGCTATAACAGGATAAGTGTAATCGTTTATTTGTTTTATTTTATACCCTCGTTTTAAAATGCGATGATTTTCTTCGGTTAGCAAATCATAAATCCAAATTTTATATTGACCTAACTTATTGCTAACATAAGCAATTTTATTTCCTAAAGGGTTTAATTTTGCTTGTGAGTAATATAAAGCATTTTGTTTTTCTTGTAAAATATTGTTTCCCTCTATTTCTTCGGTTTTTATATTGTCATTTTCGAAGTAATCTTTATAATAATCTAGCCATTGTTTGTTAATTTCTTTAAACGAAAGCCCTAGAACATTTTTTATAGCATTATTTATGTTTTTATTTATACGAGTAATATATATAATATCATTTATAGCATTTGCCCCATAATAGTCGTTTATATATTTCCAAAACGAATATCCGGCATATACAGCATTATCGCCGGTTAGTTTATTGAATTTTTTGAATTTATTATTAGCAAATCCATCTTTAATTCTGTTTTCGGTTTTGATACTCCAGTTTTCCGATAAATAAGCAATTAAACCTTCGAAATACCACTCAGGAGGATTTGATATTGATGTGTTTGTTATATTTTCGCTATACTTACTACCGTAAAGCATTTCTTTAATAATAACCTCAGCAATAGCAGCACGCATTTCTTTTAGATATAAACTATGGTTACCCTGAAAGTAAAGGCTAACCTTATTGTTTTTTATTTTGGTTACACCTCCAATATTGTGAGCTTCGTTACCTGTAACAAGGCCAACATTACTTTGTTTGAAATCAGAAAATTTATTATAAACTAAAAATGTAAGTCTCTTCTTTAACTTGTGATTAAGACGCTTTTCCATGGCAGAAATTTCTTTCGAAGCATGCTCGCATGTATACTCGGCTATGGCTTTCCCGTCTTGATTAAAATAAGTATCGAATTTTTCGAAGTGAAAATACGACCAATAGAAATTGTTGTACTGAACTCTATTTTTTCCAAAGGTCATTTGATGTCCATTGTAAAACTGAGCATATAAAGGATTTAAAACAATAAATAATAGTAGTGTATTTATAAAAATTTTCTTTTTCAAACTATACTATTTTAAGATGACGGTATTCATTCTTTTTCGGGATGAATTTAGTATAATATTAGTAAAAGTTAAAGTTTGTTAACGATTATATCGCCCGATCTTTATTTATTACTTTTGTTTAAGTAAGTTATAAATTAATTGAAAATAATCATGAAGAAAATTATTTTAAGTATTATCTCTATCTCATTAATTGTAAATTTTGTATGTGCTCAACAAAAAGGAGCTTTTATCTCTTTTGACAAAACAGTTCATGATTTTGGAAAAGTAAAAGAAGATGGAGGTAGAGTTGAATACAAATTTGAATATACAAATACAGGAAGTGCCCCATTAATAATAACTAATGTTAGAGCATCGTGTGGATGTACTTCGCCTACATGGACCCAACAGCCAGTTATGCCAGGACAAAAAGGTTTTGTTACTACTATGTTTAATCCAATTCGTCGCCCGGGGATGTTCAATAAGAGCATTACTGTTGAAACTAATTCGCAGAAATCTCGAAATGTATTACGAATTACCGGAGAAGTAATTCCGCGTGTAAAAACAGTTAATGATTACTATCCCAAAACAATTGGTAATTTAAGATTAGAAACAAATCACTTTGCTTTTGTCAAAGTGTATAACAATCAAATAAAAAAAGATACTTTAAAAATATTTAATAGTTCGGATTCAAAAATGACAATTTCTTTCGAAAATGTTCCTAGTTATTTAACATTAAAAACATCAAAAAGTGTTTTAAATCCTAAAGAAAAAGCATTTATTGTTGGCGAATACGACGGAAATAAAGTTAACGATTGGGGTTTTATTACATCAAGAGTTAAGGTAAAGGTTAATAACCAGCAAGTACAAGGAGGAACAATAACTATTAGTGCTAAAATTGAAGAGGATTTCTCGAACTTAACTGAAAAAGAAATTAAAAATGCTCCTAAGATAGTCTTTGATAATCGTACTTTTAATTTTGGGAAACGTCCGGCTAAACAAAAAATCGATCATGAGTTTAAATTTAAAAACGAAGGAAAAAGAGATTTAGTAATTCGTAAAATTAGAGCAACTTGTGGCTGTACTACTGCCGATCCAAGTAAAAAAATATTGAAACCAGGCGAAAGTAGTTCGTTTAAAGTAACATTTAATCCAGGGAGTAGAAAAGGAAGACAACGAAAATCTCTTTATGTAATTTGTAACGATCCTAAAAATTCGAATGTTCGATTAATGATAAATGGAGAGTTAGAATAAACCCTGTTTCTAAAAATAGAAAAGAGACTGTTCAAAAAGGACAGTCTTTTTTTTATTTGTATTGCTTATGTTTTAATTTCGTAAATTAAAATATAAAGTTGAATATAAGCTAAAAGCATAAAATATAGATGACTGAAAAAAAATCAAATAAAAAATCCGAGAAGTTTAAATCGGCTTTGCATGTTCAGGATGGAGTTGAACAGCCTGAATCAATAAATCCTGAGATAGCAAAAAAATTTCGCCGAAAAAAAAAGATACAATATACTGTTGATGAGTTTGTCGATGGAATATTAAAAGGCAACAGAACAATTTTAGGTCAAGCTATAACTTTAATCGAGAGTAATTTGCAAGTGCATAACGATACTGCACAACAAATTATAGAGAAGTGTTTGCCTCATTCAGGAAATTCGATCCGAATAGGAATAACAGGAGTTCCTGGTGTCGGGAAAAGTACATTTATCGAATCAATGGGAAAACATATTACTAATCGAGGAGATAAATTAGCCGTATTAGCAGTTGATCCAAGTAGCGAGAAAACCAAAGGAAGTATCTTAGGAGATAAGACCAGAATGGAAGAACTATCTACTGATCCCAATGCTTTTATAAGACCATCACCTTCTGCTGGATCGTTAGGAGGTGTAGCTAGAAAAACTCGCGAAACAATTATTTTGTGCGAAGCTGCTGGGTTTAATGTTATTTTTATCGAAACTGTAGGTGTTGGGCAAAGCGAAACAGCGGTTCACTCAATGGTTGATTTCTTCTTATTATTAATGTTGGCTGGAGCTGGAGATGAATTACAGGGAATAAAACGAGGAATTATGGAGATGGCTGATGCAATAACTATAACAAAAGCTGATGGCGAAAATAAGCAAAAAGCAGATATGGCTAGAATAGAATATCAGAATGCCTTACATTTGTTTCCTCCTACCGAAATAGGATGGATTCCAAAGGTACTAACATGCTCTTCGCTTCAGAAAACAGGTATTGAGAAAATATGGGAAACTTTGGAAGACTATATTACTTTAGCTCGTAAAACAAATTATTTCGATGAGAAAAGAAAAAAACAAGCTAAATATTGGATGTACGAATCGATAAATGAAGCCTTAAAAAATAGCTTTTATAATAGATCTGATATTAAAAATAAATTAAGCATATTCGAAAATAATGTTCTGAACGGAACAATGAACTCTTTTTTAGCTTCAAAGATGTTGATAAATGAATATCTGAAAAGTTCGAAATAAGTATATTGATATATATAAAATTCTAATTATATGCATTTTTTTTGTATGTTTATCCTTCAAAAAAACACTTTAAAGAGATAATATGAAAAAGTTAATTTACAGTTTATTGGCAGGATTTTTTATGTTTTCTGCTTGTACAATGCAACCATCGTACAAAATAACAGGAACGATTGAAGGCTTAGAATCGAGTCAAGTAATATTAAAGAGCCTTAATAAAGGAAAGTTCGTAGCTATTGATTCAGCAAAAGTCGAAAATGGAACGTTTGTATTTAAAGGTTCTTTAACACAACCTGATTTACATGCAATATCTTTGGCAGACAAACAAGAAATACAATTATTTATTGATAATTCAGAAATAACGATTCATGGTAATATCAAGAATATGGCAGAGCTAAAAATTGAAGGCTCTCAAGTAGCATCTTTATTCAAAAGTTTTTCTGATGAAATGAATACCATCAATACTAAAATGCGTGATATTTATAATAAGTATGTGCAGTTGAGTATGACTAAAGATTCTGATGAAAAAACACAAATGCTAAAGCAGATAGAGGGTGAGTATGTTGAAATGGAAAAAAAATCTGGAGATTTAGTAAAGAAGTATGTTGATGAGAATACAAGTAGTTATGTCGCTCCTTTTGTAGCATTAAACTACATGGCTCCTCGTTTAAGTTTAACCGAATTAGAAAAAGTTGTTGAATCTTTTGATCCTAAAATAGCTGATTCGAAGTATTTGGTTAAAATGAGAGAGAAAGTATCTAAACTTAAAAAAGTATCTATAGGACAACCATTCATTGATTTTACTTTAAATGATCCAGAAGGGAATCCTGTAGCATTATCTTCTGTTGCAGGAAAAGGAAAGTATGTTTTGCTTGACTTTTGGGCTAGTTGGTGTGGCCCTTGTCGTGCCGAAAATCCTGTTTTGGTAGAAAATTACGCAAAATATAAAGACAAAGGGTTTGAAATCTTTGCAGTTTCTCTAGATAAAGAGAAGAAACCTTGGGTTGATGCTATTAAAAAAGATGGAATTGCTTGGATTCAAGTTTCTGATTTAAAATTTTGGAATACTGCAGCTCGCGAATTGTATGAATTTAACTCAATCCCTCATAATATTCTTTTAGACAAAAATGGAATTATCATAGCTAAAGACCTTAGAGGAGAGGATTTAGGAGCTAAGCTAGCTGAATTATTGAATTAAATATTCATTAATATAAAAAATTATGAAAGCTGTCTAAAAAGGACAGCTTTTACTTTTACATCCAAATAAAAAGGTTGTTAAATTGTAGCTGACACTAAACTAAAGATCTTGAAAAATCAGATAAAAGTATCTTTTTGCGTTTTGAGTTTTGATTAAATAACCAAAACTATATTTTCACTTTGTATAAAAGAAAATCCCAATCGAAGAAGTTTATTCTTCTTTGATTCCTGAAGTCGCTTCGCGAAGTTCTAACTTTGTTGCAAATGTAAAGAAGCTTAACTTATGTTAATTTTCGATACAAATAACATATAATACTTATCCGAAATACGATACTCTTCGTAGAGTTTTCAACTAATACAACCTTTTTTGCAAACACATTTGGTTAAATAATCCTAAACGACGAGCAGCCACATGGCTATTCGATTTATAAAGTATTTGACTAACTTTAATTAATTTTACTGTATCAAGAACAAGATTTTCGTTGTTCAGATATTTCAAGGCAGGCATTAATCCCTCATCTAAAATTGTTGCTATTACCTCTTGTGTTGTATTGCAAGTAGATGTATCTCCAATAACTTTTTGGATTTCGCGAATTATCGAATTATTAAGAGAACTTGAGGTATGATTTAAAATAATTATTGTATTTGTATCTTCAACATAACGTAGCATACTTGTTCTAAATCCATTCCATTTACCATGATGATAGGCTATTTTTTTCTGATCGTGTTTCTTTATACGAAATCCAAACCCATAAGGAATTTCATACTTATCTCGTAATTTAAATGTTGATATAGCTTCTTGCATCGTTTCTTTCGAAACCAATATATTACTATATAAAGCTCTATCCCATTTAAATAAATCTGCTGTTGTAGAGTATACTCCTTTGTCGCCTACAGTTCCGTCATTTATCGTCTCCGGAATTTCTCTATATCTACGTCCTCTATAATAATAGCCTTTTAATTTTTTTCTTTGACAACTAGCAACAGAACTACTATAAACAAAGGTATTTTTCATTTGTAGAGGATCAAAGATATTTTGTTGCATAAACTCACAAAAGTTATTTCCTGAAATCCGTTCAACTATAGATGCCAATACAACATAGCCTGTATTAGAATAGTCCCATCTTTTGCCTGGAGTAAAATATAAGCCCAACTTATACTCAGATAATAACTTTATCACATCCTCGTTTAAAGGAGCTTCCTTTTTGTTCCAATGATGCTCAACCAACCAATAATAATTTGGCAAGCCTGATGTATGGTTCAATAGCATTCTTACTGTTATTTGCGGATAAGGGAACTCAGGAATATATTTTGTTACTGTATCATCATAGCTCAATCTATTTTGCTCTTTCAGAATCATTATAGCCATTGCAGTAAACTGCTTACTCACCGATGCTAACTGAAAAATATCATTTTCTTTAAGATTCCTTCTTTTTCTCAAATCAGCATATCCAAAAGATTTATTATAAATACATTTCCCTTTATAAGCAACCAATACACTTCCATTAAAATATGCTTTCTTTCTCTTTTGCTGCATTATCGAATCAATAATCTTTGCTTTATCTTGATAAAAAATTTTCTTTATCTCATCTTTTATCAAACGAGAAACAATTTCTTTTTGAGGTTTATTTTCTTTTTGGGGTTCTGGGTTAAATCCTAAAACAACAATTGAAACAGTAAAAACTAATGATAATAATAAGTATATTTTCAGTTGATTGTAATCCATAATGTCAATTTATTTACAAGGTTTTCTCAAAATCACAGCCAAAGTAAATATTTTTTTTCGAATCATTCTTTATTTTATTTTGCAAGTAATCTTAGAAATCAATATTTTTTATCAACAACATCACAAATTGCAATTATCATACCATCTTGTAAAGAGCAGAAAATGCAGGAGATAGAAAGTTTTTAACAAAAAAGATTATTCTCTTATTGTAGATTTATATATTTTGTGGAAAAAATTTGAACATTATTCGTGAAAGTAAACTCTTTTTACTCTGGTAGATATACTTGTAAATATCTCGTAAGGAATTGTATTTAACTGTTTAGCTAATTTATTAACAGCTCTATCTTTCCCAAAAACAATAACCTCATCACCTTCGTGAATATTACACCCTGTAATATCAACAATACACATATCCATACAAATATTACCTATAATAGAAACATTAAATCCATTAATAAATAATGTGCCCACACCATTCCCTAACCTACGGTCTAAACCATCGGCATAACCTATGGGTATTATTGCAATTGTAGTATCTTTTACAATCTTTGCTTTGCGGCTATACCCTACCGTCTCGTTTTTCGAAACTTGCTTTGTTTGAAGCACTGTACTTTTTAAAGTACTAACAACACGAAGATCTTTTTGATTAACCGATGAAATACCATACAAACCTATCCCTAACCGTACCATTTCAAACTGAGCCTCAGGAAAACGTTCTATACCTGCCGAGTTTAGTATATGCCGGATAATTGGATAGGTAAACTCCTTCTTTATTTTTTTACTCATAAAGTCAAATGCCTTTACTTGCTCTTGAGTAAATAAATCATGCTTTTTCTCATCGCTTGCTGCCAAATGCGAAAAAATAGAGGCCAACTTAATATTCGAACTTTGTTTTAATTCTTGAATTAGAATATCTAATTCATCGGCAATAAATCCTAAGCGATGCATACCTGTATCTAACTTTAGATGTATTGGATAAGAAAGAAAACCTCTTTTCGAAACTGCTATTTTAAATTGCCGCAATATTTTTAGACCGTAAATCTCTGGTTCTAATTTATAATCTAACATCAAATCAAAACTTTCACTATCAGGATTCATCACAATTATAGGTATTTTTATCCCTGCTTTACGCAAAGCAACACCTTCATCAACAACAGCAACACCCAGATAGTCTACTCCATGATATTGTAAAATATTTGCAATTTCAAATGTTCCGCTTCCGTACGATAATGCTTTTACCATTATCATAATTCGTGTTTGAGGTTTAAGTTTTGCCTTAAAATGATTTAAGTTATAAATCAACGAATTTAAATCTATTTCGAGTACTGTCCGATGAACCTTTTCTTCGATATGTTTTGCTATTTTTTCAAATTCGAAACTGCGTGCTCCTTTTAACAAAATAGCCTCATTGTTAAAATAACTTTCTGATATTTTTTCTATAAACTCCTGTGTAGATCGAAAAAATTCTTTGTCAACAGAGAATTTATCTGCTTGTGCTAAAACTGATTTCCCTACACCAATCAGTCGATTTATTTTAAATTCAGATATTAATGCAGAAACTTCACTATACAATTCATCTTCAGATTTTCCGCTCTGAAAAATATCTGATAATATAAGAGTTTTCTTTTTGTGCTGATTTTGTTGATTTAAATAATTAAGAGCTATACCCAATGAATTCAAATCAGAACTATAACAATCATTTATTATTGTACAATTATTAACTCCCTTTTTTAACTCCATTCGCATAGCTATTGGAGGCAAACACAGAAATTGTTCTTTTAAACTATCCGATTGGAAACCCAGAGCCAATACAAGAGCCAAAGTATGAATTGCATCTATTATCGAAGCTTTATCGCTAAACGGGATTTCTATATCTTGTTCCTTATTTTCATACAAATATTCAATTATTGTAGTTTTTGACAACTTACGAATAGAATTTATCTGTAACTGAGCATCGTCTTTCTCTGACCAAGTAAATGTCTTTTTAGATTTTAAAACCTTATCTCTTAAAATAGCCTCGTGTATCAGTTTATAATCTTTACAATAAACTAAACAATCAGAATTGATAAATAATTTCAGTTTTTCATTTAATTTATCTTCAATACTGGAAAAATTTTCTTGATGAGATTCGCCAATATTAGTTATTAATCCTACATTCGGTTCTATTATTTTTTGAAGAGTACTCATTTCGTCAGGCAAAGAAATTCCTGCTTCGAAAATTGCTAAATCAAAATCTTTTTGCATTAACCATACCGACAAAGGAACTCCTACTTGAGAATTATAACTTTTAGGACTACGTATAATCTTCTTTTCTTTTTGTAAAATATGATATAACCATTCTTTTACAATCGTTTTTCCATTACTCCCAGTTATACCAACAACAGGATACAAAAAATTTTTACGATGATATGAAGCCAAGTGTTGTAAAGCAACTAAACTATCATTAACTAATGAAAAGTTGGCTTCGGTTAATTCCTTGTAATTATCGGGTAAATTCTCAACAATAAAATTTTTAATACCTCTTTTATACAAATCAGAAATAAAATCATGCCCATCATGTCGTTTACCTTTTATTGCAACAAACAAAGTATTTTTTACAGTTGATACCGATCTTGAATCAATCAATAAATTCTCAATATCAACATCATTTTCGCCTATCTGTTTTGCGCCAATTATTTCTGTTATTTTCGAGATTTTATACATCATGAGTTTCCTCTGACATTACTTTGTTATAGCAAACTCGGCATAAAGGTTCATATTCTGCTGTTTCACCTAATAATACCAATTTATCACTCTTGGCAATGCGATGCGAATATTGAGCCAAGTTGCCACATTTCATACAGATAGCATGTACTTTAGTAAGATATTCAGCTTCTGCCATCAATGCAGGGATTGGACCAAAAGGCTTACCTAGATAGTCCATATCTAAACCAGCAACAATAACCCTAATACCATCATTGGCTAACTGATTACAAACTTCAACTAAGTTGTTATCAAAAAACTGGGCTTCGTCTATACCAACAACATCAACATTGCCTGTTAAAAGTAAAATATTCCCCGAAGATTCAACAGGAGTAGATCGAATTGTTGTTGAATCATGAGATACAACATCCTCTTGAGAATATCGAGTATCGATCATTGGTTTAAATATTTCTACTTTAAGCTTTGCATATTCTGCGCGTTTTAATCTACGTATTAATTCTTCAGTTTTCCCCGAAAACATCGACCCGCAGATTACTTCAATCCATCCTCTATTTTTACTCTTTTTATTTGTACCTTCGAAAAACATCCTATACCAAATTGTAAACTATTATCGTTATTTTTGCAAAATATAATTATCATAATATCATGAACAAAATCAAAAAAATCCAGAATCTCAAAGAAGATATTCAAGATATTTATTCTATCGTAACTCGATTCGAAAATACTAATCAAATGCATCAGTTAGATATCGATCTTGCTCTCTCAAAAGTAAGAAATCTTTATGATTTATTTTTAAAATTAAACAACAAAGAAACAGAGACCACTGAGTTTCAAGAAAAAGAAATCTCAACAAATCACAATCCTATTTTTCAAGAGAAAACACTAATTAAAGGAGAGCAAATCGAAAAAGACTTCCCTGATATAAAATCAGAAGATATTATTTCTGAAAAAAAAGTTCAGGAGACATTCGAAGTGACAAAAACTAAAACACTCCCTAAAAAAGAAAAAGTTCTTTCATCACCAAAATCTTCGAGTAAATTAACATCTAAAACCAACCCTAAAAACGGGACCTCTGAAATTATTGCAGATAAATTTCAATCAAAGAAATTTATATACGATAATATTTCAAAGAAAAACAACCCGAATGATTTATCAAGTAAAATGCAATTTAAACCAATAAAAGATATCAATACGGCCATTGGGTTAAATGATAAATTCATTTTTATCCGAGAACTCTTTAATGGAGATAAAGAAAGCTATCATGAAACAATACAGGTTTTAAACAATTTTGACACATTTGATAATGCTTTCAACTTCTTAACACAAAATTTTGATTGGAATGCTGAAGATGCCAATTTTGTTAAACTTACCGAACTTGTTCGAAGAAAATATTTATAATACCTACTAGCATAAACTTATATGAGCAAACTATATTTAGTCCCAACTCCTATCGGAAATTTAGAAGATATAACATTTAGAGCAATACGTATTTTAAAAGAAGTCGATATTATTTTAGCTGAAGACACTCGAAAAACAAAAATTTTACTAAATCATTATGATATAAATAAACCAGTTATAGCTCATCATAAATTCAATGAACACAAATCAATCCCTTCAATCTTAAATAGGATTAATGGAGGGGAAACCATTGCTTTAGTTTCTGATGCCGGAACTCCAGGTATCTCGGATCCTGGTTTTTTAATTGCTCGTTCATGCATCGAAGCAGATGTTGAAATAGAGAGTTTACCCGGAGCTACAGCCTTTGTTCCTGCATTAATAAATTCAGGATTACCCAATGATCGATTTTCTTTCGAAGGGTTCTTACCTCAAAAAAAAGGTCGCCAAAAACGATTAAATGAACTCATCAACGAACAGAAAACAATGATTTTTTACGAATCTCCTTATCGTTTATTGAAAACGTTAACTCAATTTTCTGATTTTTTTGGAGAAGATAGAAAAGCTGCTGTTTCGAGAGAAATAACAAAAATTCATGAAGAAAACAAAAGAGGAACATTAAAAGCTCTTATCGATTTTTACTCAAAAGCTACAATAAAAGGAGAAATTGTTATCGTTGTTGAAGGAGCATCAAGTTACAAAAAAACACAATTAAATAGTACAGAATCGGAATAACAGATTAAAAAAAGTCGGAGGATACAAATTAGAAAACAAAAACTTACCAAATAAATTACCGAACCAAAAATAGAAATGAGTAAAGAATTTTATTTTCATTGAAATGTACCCTTACGACTTATTTTTTCTAATAATATTCATTAAAACTTAATTCTTTTATTGTTTGTTTAATTTTAAAACCAAACGCCCGGTATGCAAATGTAAAATAAGCTAAGAATAAAACAATCCATTTCTAATTCTTTCTTCGTAAAACATAAAAAAAGTTGCTAAAATATCAATCTTAGCAACTTTTTATTTATGAGTAATATTAATTTACTTTCGTCTGTTATCAGATCGTCTTCGCGAAGATTTTTTCTTGTTTCTGTCTCCATCTCTTCTTGATCCGTAACGATTGTCCTTTCGTTCATCAAAGCTTCTTCTATTTTCGCTTCGACGTCCTCCTCCTCCTTTAGATGTTCTATCTTTTGCAATTTCGACACTTACATCAGCACCTTCGAAATTTGCTTCATTCAACTTTTCGAGAATTTTATCAGTAAACGACTTATTTACCTCGAAAAAAGAGAATGATTTCATAACATCAATACGCCCAATCGGAATATTATTATCACGAGTAGATTCATTTATTAACCCCATTAAACGCTGAGGGTTCAATCCTTGGGTTTTTCCCAAGTTTATAAAAAATCTCTTGTAATCTTTATCTCTATCTTTTTTTCTATTTCGATCGCGACGACCTGAATCTCTATCGTCTGGAATGTTCAAATCTGGAGCATTTTTATAATATTCTAAGAATCGGTTAAACTCTAAAGAAACAAATCGTTTGATTAAATCTTCTTTATCTAACCATTCTAGTTTTTTATAAATCTCAGGAAGGAAGCTATCAATTTGTTCATGATCAATATCAACATGCTCCATTTTATCGATCATATGAAACAATTGTTTTTTACATACTTCTTTCCCTTTAGGAACTTCAGTTTTCTCGAATGATTTATTTATTTTTCGTTCGATCTCACGAATACGATGTTTTTCGCGAGAATGAATTATTGCTATAGAAACACCTGTTCGTCCTGCTCTTCCGGTACGTCCACTACGATGAGTATAAGCTTCGATATCATCTGGAAGATTATAATTTATAACATGAGTCAATTCATTTACATCTAATCCACGAGCAGCAACATCGGTTGCAACTAACATTTGCATGTTTTTTAACCGAAAACGGTTCATTACATGATCACGTTGTGCTTGCGATAAATCTCCATGCAAAGCATCTGCATTATATCCATCTTTTATTAACCATTCGGCCACTTGTTTGGTTTCCATTCGAGTACGGCAGAAAATTATAGCATAAATATCAGGGTTCATATCAGCTATTCGCTTTAAAGCTAAATATCTATCACGAGCCTGAACCTGATAATATAAATGTCTTACACTTTCTGCTCCAGAATTCTTCTTCCCTATAGTAATTTCCTCTGGATTAAACATGTAATTTTTAGCAATTGCAGCCACTTCTTTAGGCATTGTTGCAGAAAAAAGTAAAGTGCGTCTATCATCAGGAGCCGATTCTAATATCTCATTTAGATCATCTCGAAATCCCATGTTTAACATTTCATCAGATTCGTCAAGAACCACCGTTTTAATCTTAGAAAGATTTGCTTTTTTTCTTTTAACAAGATCTAAGATTCTTCCTGGTGTTGCAACAATTACATGTACTCCCATTTTTAAAGCACGAATTTGTGCTTCTATATTAGCTCCACCATAAACAGGCAACACTTTCAATCCATCAACATATTTAGAGTATGCGGTTAAATCTTTTGCAATTTGAACGCACAACTCTCTTGTTGGAGATAAGATTAAAGCTTGAGGATATTTCTTTGAAACTTCGATATCCTGAACAATAGGCAATCCAAATGCTGCTGTTTTTCCTGTTCCTGTTTGTGCCAAAGCCACAATATCTCTATTTGTTTCTAACACTACAGGAATTACTTCTTCCTGAACTGGCATTGCTTTTTCAAATCCCAGTTCACTAATTCCTTTTAGGATATTCTTATTTATTCCTAAATCGGCAAATTTTGTCATTATGTTTCCCTTCCCGTGCTTCAGAATCTTAAAACAGCTAGCCCAAAGCCGGTTAGATCCCTCAGAACACCTTTAATTAATTCAAGAGCGCAAAGGTAACATAATTATTTGTGTTTGAAATATTATTCTCTAGTATTTTAGAAAATCGTTCCTAAAGCAACTATTCCAGCAACTAAACCTACTAGTACATATATACCAAAAAGAACAATAACTAATATTCCCATAAATTTGAAATGCGATTTTAAATAGCGGAAAGCTTCTGTTAATTTATTTTCTGAAGTTTGTTCTAACGCTTTTTGCATATTTGTTGAAAATTTCATTAACCATAACATAGGAAATATATACACAACACTTAATGCAACATATGCAATAGCCAATAAAATTAAAACCCATCCTTCATAGATTCCCCCGAAGTTACTACCAATTAAAAAGGCAACTAACATAATAACAGCAAATAAAAACATAAAGCCAACTCCTATAAAACCTAACACAGAGAAGAACATTGTCCATTTTCGGGTTATCATCAACGAATTTACACTATCGTTACTAAGAGTAAGTTTTTTCCCGTTCACATCTTTTTGCTCATTATCATAACTCATCATAACCTTTATCAATTTTAAGATTTAATTGCTCAATATACACAGAAGAATCTACTATACCAAACAAAAAATACAAGCATTGAAATTTCAAGAAATCTATTCAAAAGACAATTATCAGAGCATTAATTTTATTTCTTATATGGATTTCAAAAACGACAGACATTAATCTAAACCTACTATTTTCTATACTCCACAAACTTATCATATAAAAACCAAACGAAAATAAGTTGATTTTGGCACATAATTTGTTTCAATAATTAAAAATGATGTCAAACCTAATACTCTTACCATGAAAAAGACAAATATATTCATCGTTACTTTATTTGCAATTCTTATCTACAACACTACTCTTGCTCAAACAACAATTTATCCAGATAGCAATTGTGATTATGCAACAATTCCTCAACACTTTACCTACAATAATCTAATTTACGATACATCCTACGAAGGATTAAAGCAGATGATGAATCAAATTCAAAACGATGATCCTAAGACCTACCAAATGTTATTACCTCAATTTAATAAATTAACAAAAAAGAGAAATCAATCATTAACCATTTTTTGCAGTTCTTTTGTAATAGGAGGAATTATATTAGGAACAGGAATGTCTAGACTATTTAAGTCTGATGACGATTTCCTCCCAACCCAAAAAGAAATTAATGATTTCTTACATCACGGAAAATCGACCATTCGTAACAAATCAAACGATGACAGTGATACAAAAAACCATGTCATATCATTTATTGGATTAGGTACTATTATAATTGGAGCACTAGTATCTTATAATTTAGCCCCCGAAAGAACAGATATTTTTAATCTTATAAATACCAACAACCGGAATAATAAGGATTCTAAAATTAAATGGAACTTAGGATACAACCCCTCAACAAAAACGGCAGAGTTTGCTCTGTGTTACAAATTTTGAAATATCCGTTTTCGATTTCAATAAATACTAAATTTCTTAAAACAAAAAAGCCAAACGATTAACGTTTGGCTTTCTGTACCCAGGGCGGGACTTGAACCCGCACAGCCTAATGGCCACAGGATTTTAAGTCCTGCGTGTCTACCAATTCCACCACCTGGGCAAATTACAACAAATGAGATTTGCGCAAACACAAAACCTCTAAAAATATTTAATGAACGAATACACTCTAAAATAAAAACAAAAAAGCCAAACGATTAACGTTCGGCTTTCTGTACCCAGGGCGGGACTTGAACCCGCACAGCCTAATGGCCACAGGATTTTAAGTCCTGCGTGTCTACCAATTCCACCACCTGGGCATTGCTTAAGAGCGGGAAACGGGACTCGAACCCGCGACCCCAACCTTGGCAAGGTTGTGCTCTACCAACTGAGCTATTCTCGCATTTATTTCAGTTTTTTTAAGAACTATGCTAATCGTTATTCCTGATTAGCGGTTGCAAATATAGGTATATTTTTCATTTCTCAAAAAATATTCGTCGAAAAAAAGATCTTTTTTTTAAGATATTTTTTTCAGAGCCCAATATGCTTTTTTATTTCGTTTAATTTATTCAAAGCCTCTACTGGCGTTAGATTATTGATGTCTAAGTTTTTAATTTCATCTCGTATTTGAGATAGTACAGGATCATCTAACTGGAATATTGTTGTTTGAAAACCTTCTCTTTTTTTTGCAATTTCATCTACTTCTTTCGAGATTGATTTTTTATTTTCTGTTTTTTCTAAATCTTTTAATATTTCGTTAGCTCTTTTCACAACACTATTTGGCATTCCGGCCATTTGAGCTACATGTATTCCGAAACTATGTTCGCTTCCTCCGCGTTTTAATTTTCGTAAGAAAATAACTTTATCGTTAAGTTCTTTAATAGATACATTATAATTTTTTATCCGATTAAATGATTTTTCCATTTCGTTTAGCTCGTGATAATGAGTAGCAAAAAGAGTTTTTGCTTTAGCTTGTGGATGCTCGTGTATATATTCGGCCATAGCCCACGCAATTGAAATTCCATCGTAGGTACTTGTTCCCCTACCAATTTCATCGAGAAGAATTAAGCTTCGTTGCGAAATATTATTGAGTATGCTTGCTGCTTCGTGCATTTCGACCATAAAAGTTGATTCGCCTTGTGAAATATTATCCGAAGCCCCTACTCTGGTAAATATTTTATCTACTAATCCGACTTTGGCTTCGGCAGCAGGCACAAAACAACCTATCTGAGCTAGAAGAACAATTAAAGCAGTTTGTCTTAACAATGCGGATTTACCCGACATATTAGGTCCGGTAATAACTATAATTTGTTGTTGTTCGCTATCTAAATAGACATCGTTAGAAATATAAGACTCACCTATTGATAACATTTTTTCGATTACGGGATGACGCCCTTCTTTAATATCAATAACATCGGTAGAATTAATTTCTGGGCGGACATAGCTATTTTCGTTTGCAATAATCGAAAAAGAGAGCAAACAATCGAGCTGTGCAATTAAAGAAGCATTAAGCTGTATGGCCGATATATAATCTTCTAAACTACATACTAAATCGAAAAATAATTTTTGTTCTAATTCGAAAGCTTTTTCCTCGGCTCCTAATATTTTTACTTCGTACTCTTTAAGCTCTTCGGTAATATAGCGTTCGGCACTAACAAGCGTTTGTTTTCGAATCCACTCGGGCGGAACTTTATCTTTGTGAGTGTTTCGCACCTCTATATAATAACCAAATACATTATTGAAACTTATCTTTAACGAAGGAATTCCTGTTCGTTCTATCTCGCGTTGTTGTATTTGTAAAAGATAATCTTTGCCGGAGTATGCCAAATTACGATATTCGTCGAGTTCGGTAGAAACTCCATTAGCAATATAATTTCCTTTATTTAGTAATGCCGGAGGATCTTGGGCTATTTCTTTCTCTATCCTATCGCGAATATTAAGACAAGGATTTAATCTGTCGGCAATTTTTATTAAGGCAGGATTTTCGGAGTTAGTACAAGCTTCTTTTATTGGCTCGATAGCTGTTAATGCGTTTTTAAGTTGTACCACTTCGCGAGGATTTACCCTCCCTGCGGCTACTTTCGAAATAATACGTTCGAGGTCGCCAATTTCTTTTACATGTTCGGCTAATAGGGCTTTAAAATCGGCATCTTTATTTAGATGTTCAACTACATCATGGCGTTCGTTGATTGGCTTTTCGTCTTTTAACGGGAGAGCAATCCATCGTTTTAATAATCGAGCTCCCATTGGAGAAATAGTACGATCAATAACATCAACAAGTGTTTTGGCATTTTCGTTTATCGAAACAAAAAGCTCAAGATTGCGAATTGTAAATTTATCTAACCAAACATATTTATCCTCCTCGATTCGCGAGATGGTTGATATATGTTGTAATTTTTCGTGTTGTGTAATTTCGAGATATTGCAATATTGATCCGGCAGCAATTGTACCTAATTGTAGTCCATCGACACCAAATCCTTTTAATGAATTTGTTTGAAATTTTTTCAATAATTTCTCGGTTGTATTTTCGGGAGTAAACACCCAATCGTCGAGTTTGTATGTATAAAATTTATCGCCAAATAGTTCTTTAAATTTTGAGGTTTTGCTTCGCTCGTATAATACTTCTTTGGGTTGAAAACTATTTAATAATTTATCGATATAATCGAAATTTCCTTCGGCAGTAAGGAATTCTCCTGTTGAGATATCAAGGAAAGCAATTCCTGCAATATTTTTTTCGATATGTACTGATGCTAAGAAATTATTTTCGCGATGCTCTAATACATTATCATTAAATGAGACTCCCGGAGTTACCATTTCGGTTACCCCTCTTTTTACAATTTTTTTTGTTTTCTTGGGATCTTCTAATTGTTCGCAAATAGCAACACGTTGTCCGGCGCGAACTAATTTAGGCAAATAGGTATCAATAGCATGATGAGGAACTCCAGCTAGTTCGACAAATGAGGCAGCTCCATTTGCTCGTTTGGTTAATGTAATTCCGAGAATTTCTGAGGCTTTGATAGCATCTTCGCCAAAAGTTTCGTAAAAATCTCCTATCCTAAATAACAAAATAGCATTAGGATGTTTTCTTTTGATCTCATAATATTGTTTCATTAGAGGAGTCTCTACGTGTTTCTTTTTCTTTTCTGCCAAAATATTAGATATTTAAATGTTACTAATCAGAACAAAATTAAAACTAATCAATTACTTTGCAACAAATAAAAATACTTTAAACAAGTATGTCATTTTATCACAAGAATCAAATCATTACATAGCAAGGACATAACAAATCGGAAAAATGGAATAATTTTGAAACAATGCTTATTTAAATATATTGATTTTAGCATTCCACAGAAAAAATGACTAGTCCCTGCTTAATTGCGATAACCCCCTGAAGAAATTTAGTTACAGCCTGTAAGTATTTTTGCAAATAATACTTAAATTCTTTAAGTCAATTGAAAAAATGACCTGTCCCCTGAACAAAATCTATCAAATAATTAGAAAAATGAGTAGCCCATTAAAGAAATATAGCATTTAATTAAGTCTTTGACCCATCCCCGAGGCAAAATGAGTATTCCAATTAATGATTTTAGCATTCCACAAAAGAAATGACTAGTCCCCGCTTAATTGCGATAGTCCCCCGAATAAATTTAGTTACACCTTGTAACTTTTTTTACTAATAATACTTAAAATCTTTAATAAAATTTTAAAAAAGAAGAATTTCCCGAATAAAATTTATCGGATAAAAAAGAAAATATAGTATTTGCTTAAACTTATTGCCTTATTTTCTCAGGTAATGCGAGTATTTTAGTTAACAAGTTTAGCTTTCCCTGATCAATTCAATTCTTAGCTTAGGATATCTCTAAATTCTATATCTTGTGAGGCTAAAACAAACACTTTGTTGGTTATATTTTTTGTATTTTCTTTCAGCGAATTATAATATGAGTTAAAATCTTTGTCAGGAGTTTTTAATCCTAACATTACCATATCGCTTTTTTTCGATTCTTCTTCAAGAATATCCCAAAACCTTCGTCCGTTTGATACCAACACTTGGGTTTTGAAATTGATACGCATTTCTTTTAAAATATTTCTTAGATTTTGATGTGCACCTATGGCTGCTTCTTGAGATGGAACAGCCATTTTTATGAAAATACTTACATGTTGCCAGTGAGGAGTATGTTTCATTAGATATCCCAGAATCATCATTAATCCTCCGTTTCCTTTTAAACCTCCCCACCAAATGTCAATTTTTTTACATTGTTTGTAATCGAGTAAGAAATTATTCTGTAATATAATTACATTGCGTTTCGATTTAAAAAAATGGGTAATCATTTCGGAGTAAGCTGCATTATGGCTTGATTCTTCGGTATCGCCAAGCAATATTGTGTTGGGAACTAAAGAACCCAATCCGTAGGAATTTACAAGTTGAATTGATCCTTCAAAAGGATTGTTCGATCGAGTTACTCTAACCAATGTTCGTATGTTTTTTTCGCTTAAGTATGAAGAAATTTGTTTTTCGTAATCAGGAACTTTTTCTTGAGAAACAGTGCATTCGGGCAAGATTGTAGCAACAGTAATAAGACCTTTTTCTTGAACTATTCCGTATGCAAAATCGATTAAGTGCCATCTTTTTGTGGGCATTCCGGATAATACTAAAATATTAGGACGCCAGCTTTTAGGATTTGATTTTGTATCTAAGCGTAAAAGAGCATAACGAGCTACTTGTAAAAGCATTCCGCTACGAACATCTCCCCAAGTGGTTTTTAGTCGGCGGCGGCGAAGCCAGGTATAAACTAGCATTATAAAGAAAATAGCAATAATAGTTGCTATTGCATTAATTAAAAACATTACAGCAAAACATCCTATTGTGCCCAAAAATGAGAGGATCCAGTGGACTTTGAATTTAGGTCGGAACGAAGGACTTTCTAATAATTTTTCTAAACCCGCAGTGATATTTAATACTCCGTAGGTTGTTAAAAAAAACATAGTAAGAATAGGGGCTATAACATTTAAATTCCCGACATATACTAATCCCAGAGTAATAATGATTGTAAAGATTGTAGCCCAACGAGGGATTTGTTCGGGACCTGACCCTCTGCTTAAAAAAGCTAATTGTTTGGGTAAAACTTCGTCTTGAGTTAATGCTTGTAATACACGAGGAGCTCCAAGTAAACTCCCTACGGCACTTGAGAGTGTAGCTCCCCAAACTCCTAGAAGAATAGCTCCTCCCCAAAAAGCTACTTTTTGCATAACAAGCGAATCTTCGATTAATGTTTTTTCATCAACCCAGAAAGCTAAAATTACAGGGATTATCATGTAAATAACAAATCCCACACCGACAGCTAAAAATGTTCCTCGAGGAATTGATTTTGATGGATTTTTTAAATCTCCAGACATATTAACCCCTGCCATTATTCCGGTGACCGCAGGGAAAAAGACAGCAAAAACTTTCCAAAAATTTTCGGTATGTTCGGGTTTGATTGTTAAAATATTGGTTTGTATTTCGCCTATAGGATTACCCATGAAAAGAGAAATAAGAGAAAGAATTATAACTCCTAAAATAAGAAATTGAGCGCGTATAGCTGCTTTTGTTGAAAATAAAGAAAGGATACCTAATAGTATTGTCGTAATAATTCCGACAAATTTTATATTTAACGAAGGAAATATAGCAACTAAACTTTCGGAAAATCCGATTATGTATAATGCAACAGAAAAAGCTTGAGCTAGATACAGAGGTATTCCTACGGCTCCTCCTATTTCAATCCCTAAAGAACGGCTAATCATGTAATAAGCTCCACCTGTTTTTACCGGAGTATTAGTTGCTATTGCAGCAATAGAGAGTGAGGTAAGGAAAGTTATTGATGTTGATAGAACAACTATTAATATTGTTCCGATAAGACCTACATTTCCGACAACCCATCCAAATCGGAGATACATGATAACACCTAAAATAGTTAGTATTGATGGGGTAAATACTCCTCCGAAGGTATTTAAACGGCTTTGTGTATTTTGTGTTTTAATAGTTGTAAAATTAAAAGGTTGATAATTACTTTAAGGTGCAAGTCTACGTATTTTCCAGATATTTTTATCAAAAAAAAATTCAATTCTATCATGTAATCTGTTTGGGCGTCCTTGCCAGAATTCAATTATTGTAGGATATAAAATATAACCACCCCAATTATCAGGTCTTTGTATTGTTTTACCCGCAAATTTCCGCTCAAATTCTTTATTTTTTTCTTCGAGATATTTCCGATTTATGATTTCATTGCTTTGTTGGGATGCCCACGCTCCAATTTTTCGATTTTCATTTCTGGATTGGAAGTATTTATCAGATGTCTCAGAGGTTACTTTTTCTATTTTCCCTTCAATCCTTATTTGTTGTTCGAGTTTTGCCCAAAAAAATAATAAACTCCCATAATTGTTTTCTGCTATTTGGATTCCTTTTTTACTGTTGTAGTTTGTATAAAAAATAAATCCATTGTTTTTTATTTCTTTTAATAAAACAATTCTGGATGATGGTTTAAGATTTTTTCCTACTGTAGATAAGCTCATGGCGGTAGGATCTTTAATTCCTGAATTAATAGCATTATTGATCCATTTATTAAATTGCCTAAAAGGATTTGAATCTACATTCTCTTTCCCAAAATCTTTTTGTGTAAAATCTTTGTTGATATCATCATATCTCTTATTCATAATACATTTAAAAGTAATTTTTAGTTATCAGAATTTTCGAGTTGAGCATTGTTAATGCTAGCATTTAATTCGAAACCTAATATTAAAGCAAATGAATTAAAATACAACCACAATAAAACAACCATAATTGTTCCTATAGAACCATATAATTTATTGTATTGTCCGAAATTATTTACAAAATAAGAAAATCCGAGTGATGTGATTAAGGCTAATATTGTGGCAATGGTTGATCCTGCTGATATAAATTTCCACTTTGTTTTTCTTGCTGGAGCATAGTAGTATAAAAATGAAATAGAGAAAAAAAATAAAGCTATAACAACGAGCCATTTGCCAAATGTAATTAAGTAATAAATTATGTTGGTTTGTATGATCTCAATTTCGACAAGTTTACTTAAGATTAATTGACCAAAGGTTAATAAGATGACTGAAGTAGAAATTAATATAAAAATTATAAAGACTAAAAATGTAGAAACAATTCTGATCGCAGTCCAATTACGAGTATCGATTGTATGATATGTATTGTTAAAAGCTTGAATTAATGCATGTACAGCATTAGTTGAGAATATTATACTAGTCAGAGCTCCAAAAGAAAATACTCCAATTTTTTTAACAGTAACAACAGATATTAATGTTGATTCGAAATAATTAAACGCATTTTTAGGAAGGAACTCTTGAATTAGATGTAGTAGCTCGAGTTGCAGATTTTTAACAGGGATAAATGGAATTAAAGTAAACAGAAATAACATTGTGGGAAATATTGCTAAAGCAAAATTAAAAGCAATAGCTGATGCCCGAGTAGCTAAGTATCCATTTTTTACTCCTGATATAAAAAAAATTATAACATCATAAATGGGAACTTTCTCAAATCCGGGCAACGAAATAACCTTTGCCTTTTCTTTTATTTGTATTATTCTGAGTTTAAAAAAAGAGTTTTTATTTATTTCCGGCATATTTTATTATTAAAAGCTAAAGTTTACAGTAAATTAAATAGCTTTTAAGCTCATATCCAAACTTTTTATTTGATGGGTTAAGGCACCAACCGAAATAAAATCTACACCACATTCGGCATATCCTCTTATTGTTTGATCTGTGATTCCTCCGGATGATTCTGTTTCGTATTTTCCTTCGATTAGTTCTACTGCTTTTCGAGTATTCTCATAATTGAAATTGTCAAGCATAATTCTATTGATCCCACCAATTCGTAGTATCTCTTTAACTTCGGTTATATTTCTAGCTTCAATTTCAATTTTAATGTCTTTATTTATTGATTTTAAATATTGTTGAGCTTTTTTTATTGCAGGTTCGATTCCTCCTGCAAAATCAATATGATTATCTTTTAGCATAATCATATCGTAAAGTCCCATTCTGTGATTTTCTCCTCCTCCAATTTTAACAGCTTGTTTTTCTAAGAATCTAACTCCGGGTGTTGTTTTTCGAGTATCTAAAATTTTAGTATTTGTTCCGTTAACTAAGTTTACATATTTACGAGTAGTTGTAGCTATACCACTCATACGTTGCATTATATTTAAAACTAACCGTTCGGCTTTTAATATAGAATGTACATTACCTTTTACTATAAAGGCTCTGTCTCCTTGATTTATTTCACTTCCATCAAACAAAAATTGTTTGAATTTCAACGAAGGATCAATATGTGAAAATATTTTTTTTGCGATTTCAAGTCCAGCTAAAATACCTTTTTCTTTTATTAGTAGTTGAGCTTCTCCTACTGCATCTTTAGGAATACATGAAAGAGATGAGTGATCTCCTTCTCCAACGTCTTCTTTTATTGCATCTTGAATAAATGCTTCTAAATACTTATCTATCATCTTCTGTTTCTATTCTTAATTGATGTATTAAAGGTTTATTATTTTTTACTTTGATTAAAATATAAACTCGAAATGTACCATTAAATGTTACAAGTTTTCCGATTGCAAATTTAGATTCTTCTTTGCCTCCTTTATGTATTAATTCGAATTTTTTTGGATAATGATTAGTGAAAAAGTTATCCATTATTTGTTGAGCTTGTATATTACTGTATACATCCTCAGTATCAACAATAACTAGTTCTATAGTTTTATTAAAGTGTCGAGCAAGTTCTTCGGCACTTCCTACCTTAAATGCAATAACAATATCTCTTGGAATTTCTTTGGTATAGGTAAAAGAACCAAAATTGAAAATAAAAGAGAATATAACGAATAATGGTAGTGCTTTTTTTAAGGTTTTCATTTCAAATCTTCTTAAGTTTGTGAATTAATATAACAAAAATCAAACCACAAATCTGTTATAGCATAAGTAATGTATATAATTTGCAAAAATTATAAAAAAATACCAAATAAAAAAAGAACATCATTATGAAGGTTAAACTTATTGTTATCGGGAAAACTGACTCGAAGTATATAAAAGAGGGGAATACAGAATATTTAAAACGTTTGAAACATTATATTAATGCAGAAATCATTGTTATCCAAGATTTGAAAAATACTAAGAATTTATCTGAACAACAACAAAAGAAGAAAGAAGGTGAATTGATTTTGAATCATGTAAAAGATAATGATTTTGTTGTTTTATTGGATGAAAATGGAGGGCAATACTCTTCTGTTGAATTTTCTAAATTTATAGAAAAACAGATGATTTCGGGGGTGAAAAATTTGATTTTTGTTATTGGAGGTCCTTATGGTTTTTCTGATGAAGTATATCAAAAAGCGAACAAAAAGATTTCTTTATCTCGATTAACATTCTCTCATCAAATGGTTCGGTTGATTTTTTTAGAACAGTTGTATCGATCTATGACTATATTGAAGGGAGAACCGTATCATCATAATTAAAATATATATGTATCTTATTTAAATGTTATCATTGAGTTTATACAAATGAAGCTTATCTTTAATAAATACCGAATTATTTTTTCTGCAATCATATGCTTGGTTTTCGCTTTAGTTTTCGAGAATAATTCGAAGCGTATATCATCATATGAATCTGATTTTAATAATGCTCAGGAGGTATTAAACAAAAAGATTGTCAAAGTTGAAAATATTTTAAGAGATATTGAATATAAGCTCGATTCTTTGAATTTAAAAGACTTGATGAAAAATCAGGATTTTATTCAGAAGGATTTATATCCCAATGAAGGGATTGTTATTTTAGGTTTTTCATCAGATTCGTTAGTATTTTGGTCTGATAATTCGATTCCTATCGAAAATTATTTAATCGATAATGCTCTATATAATCGTGTTTCAAAATTCAGGAATGGATGGTTTGTTATACGACAGAATTATATCGAAAATTACGAATTTTTTGGATTAATCTTAATAAAGAATGAATATTCATATCAAAATGAATTTATAAAGAATGATTTCTTTTACGAATACAAATTAAACGAAATTGAAATTGTATTAGATTCGAAAAGAGACTTTAAAGTAAACGATTATAATGATGATTATTTATTCTCATTTGTATTAAAATCAGGACATAAATATTACGCTGCCAAAGCAGTATTAGCAAGCTTATTTTATTTTATTGCGTTAGTTTTAATTCTATTATATATTCGGAATTTGGTAAGGAGACAAAACTCATACAAATCGAAAGGAATATTATTGTTTATATTAGGATTGGGGATTGTTTGCTTGCGTTATTGTATGTTAAAATATCATTTCCCAAGAGTGTTCAATCATCTTGACTTATTTCAACCTCATCATTTTGGTATTTCATTTACAATTCCTTCGTTAGGTGATTTGTTGATACATTCAATGTTAATACTGTGTTATTTTTTCATTATATCTGAAAGTTTTAGAGGTTTTAAGATAACAAATAAAAGAGTTAATTATGTTGTACTTATCCTATTTGTGATTTTGTCATTTATTTTCTTTAGTTATGTCAATTATATTTTTAAAAGTTTAGTTTTTCACTCAAGTATTTCTTTTGATGTATATAAATTTTTAGAATTATCTATATACAGTTTTGTTGGATTCTTGATTATACTTTTCTTACAATTGTCCATATTTTTGTTTATTAACCGATATATTCAAATTGTATATAACAGAGTAAGTTGGCGATACTTCTTCTTAATAATTGTTCTTTTAATATTTGCATTAGGATTTATATCACAAATATCTTCGTATAAGTTTAGTTGGTTTGAGGTTTTGTTTTATTTGTTCCTAACAGTTTCTATATTCTTTATAAAGTTTAAGCAAAAAAAATATTCTTATAGCTTAACCCTTTTGTTTTTATTGTTGCTTGTAGCTCATTCTGTTTTGTTTATAACGGGCACAAGTTTAGAAAAAGATACCGAAACACGAAAGGTACTAGCTGTAAATTTATCGAACGAACGAGATCAGATAGCAGAAATGTTATTAGTAGATGTTGAGCAAAAAATACAACAAGATACTGTTGTTAGAGATTTGCTGGAATGGCATTTGCAAAACAAATCAGCTATATTAGAGCATTTACAAATAAATTATTTTAGTGGCTATTTCCGTAAATTCGACTTGAAAATATCGGTATGTAAACCCGATGAAGATTTGACATTAATTCGAGAAAATACTACAGAAATAGTTCCTTGTTATCGTTTTTTTAAAAACTTATCAGAAAATGAAGGTTTGAAACTTAATAAGTCGAATTTTCATTTTATAGACAATCTAAATGGGAAAATAAGTTACTTAGGAAAGATATCATATCAAAGAGATGATTGGGATTCAGAAATATCGTTGTTTATTTCTTTAGATTCGAAACTTATTTCTCAAGAACTAGGTTATCCAGAGTTATTGTTAGATAATAGAATGTCAAGAGTGTCATTACTGAGTAATTACTCTTATGCAAAATATAAAGAAGGGTATTTAACTACGCAATCTGGAATTTATTCATATCAATTAAGCCTGCCTAATGATTGGATTTCTGATGATGAATTTTATGATGTTAGTGACAAAGAGTTTAATCATCTAATATATCGAATTAATGATGATACTGTAATTGTTATTAGTAATTTAAGGTTTCAGTTTGTCGATTTGTTAGCTTCATTGTCTTATATATTTGTATTGTATTACATTATTTTTGCCGTAACATTTTTTATTATAAGGTTTCCAGATAATATTCGCCAATTTAATTACGACTTTAAGAATAAGATAAAATTTTCGATGATTGGAGTTTTGTTGTTGTCATTAATTGTAATTGGAATAGGAACTACTTACTACAGTATTAATCAATTTCAAAATAAATTGCATAATAATATTAGTGAGAAACTACAATCGGTATTGGTTGAAGTAGAACATAAATTAGGAGGAGAGTTTAGTCTTGATTCTGATTATTCTGATTATTTAACCTACTTATTAACAAAATTTTCGAATGTATTTTACATAGACATTAATATGTATGATGTAAAAGGAAACTTGTTGGCCTCTTCGCGACCTCAGATATTTGAAAAAGGATTGATGGGACGAAAAATGAATAATATTGCCTATGACGAAATGTTAATAAAAAAGCGAGGGAGATTTATTCATAAAGAAACTATTGGAAAGCTGAGCTATTATTCGGCTTATGTTCCATTTATGAATGAGAATAACGAATTGCTAGCTTATATTAATTTGCCCTACTTTACAAAACAGAGTGCATTAAAAAAGGAGATATATACTATTGTTATTGCAATTGTTAATATTTATTTTTTCCTGATCCTTTTATCAGTCATTGTTGCTATTTTAGTTTCGAATAATATAACAAAACCCTTACAGTTGATAAACGAAAGGTTTAAATCTATTGATTTGATAAAGCATAATAAAACAATAGAATATGAAAATAAAGATGAGATTGGGAGTTTAATAAAAGAATATAACAGAATGGTTACTGAGCTAAGAGAAAATGCCGAGAAGTTAGCTAAGTCAGAAAGGGAATCTGCATGGAGAGAAATGGCAAAACAAATAGCTCATGAGATAAAGAATCCTTTAACACCAATGAAATTGTCGGTACAATATTTACAAAAGGCTTGGGTTGATAAGATTCCTGATTTTGATAAGCGTTTATCAAAATTTTCAAATTCTTTAATAAGTCAGATAAATAGTTTATCGCGGATAGCAACGGAATTTTCTAATTTTGCTAAAATGCCTAAAGCATCGACAGGGAAAGTAGATATAGTAGAGAAACTTGTCGAATCAATAAATCTATTTGAAACAACAGAAAATGTTGAGTTTATAACCAATGTTGCAAATAAGCAATACTATGTAAATGCTGATAAAGAACAGTTATTAATAATAATTGGAAATCTTATAAAAAATGGAATACAAGCTATTCCTAAAGGGAAACAAGGTATAATAGATGTAAAAGTTAAAGATATTGGTTCTTATATTGAATTGATTATAACCGATAATGGGGCTGGTATTGCTAATGAAGTAAGAGATAAGTTATTCATCCCGAATTTTACAACCAAAACAAGTGGAATGGGATTAGGGTTAGCTATAGTAAAGAATATGTTAGAAAATATTGGGGGAAGGATAAATTATAAAACGAAAATAGGAGAAGGAACTTCATTTTTTGTTCTGTTTCCAAAGTATGAAATTGACTTATAATTTGAACTTTAACGGTTGATTTGTTATGAAAACGGAATAATCAAACTAAAATTTATTTATATTTGTTATATATAGCATAGGATACGTAAAATTTGTGAACATTGGTAAAGAAAAATCTGCTAATTCTTGTATTGTTAATTATAGTTAACACAATTGTTGATAGAGCATATCCTCAATCTACTATTTCGGGTATTATCAATCAATATACAATAGTTGATTCTGTTTATCCTTCAAAAGATACTATTGTTGTTACAAACCCTTCTATTTTTAGTGCTGATGATACAGTTATGGTTTATCAGGTAAAAGGCGCTGTTGTTAGAAAAGACACCACTTCTGATGGTACTCGACATCTTTTCGGAAATGTTGATGCTACAGGACTTAACAATGCTGGAAAGTATGAAATTATTTGTGTTGATAATATCCAAGGGAATCGGGTTGTTTTTAAATTACCGTTAGAGAATAATTATGATGCTGATGATATAGTACAGCTAATTACAGTTCCTTCTTTCGAAAACGTTAGAGTTAATAGTGAATTGACTTGTAAGAATTGGATAGATTCAACAGGAGGAGTATTGGTTTTTATGGTTAGTGACACTTTGTTTTTAAATGCTAATATAAATGTAACAGGAACAGGATTTAGAGGTGCGACACCTATTCTTACAAATATCGAATGTGGCATTACCTCTCCTAGTATTTATAGATCGTATTATTTTGATGAATCAACAATACTTAGTACTGGTTTTAAAGGTGAAAGTATAGCTAAGTTCGAGTCTGGATATAGAAAAGGCTTAGGACGTTGGGCTAATGGAGGAGGAGCTGCTAATGGACGATTTTCTGGAGCCGGAGGAGGTGGTAATGGTGGTAATGGTGGTGTTGGAGGAAGCGAAGATATCACAGTATGTAATCAAAACGTGTTTAGACTAATACCTCCGAATGAGCAAAGGAGTATTGGTGGTGATGATGGTTTTGGATTAAGTTTGCGAGTTAATAGCCGAACTATTTTTTTAGGAGGTGGTGGCGGTGCAGGAACTTATGCTAGTTCTTTTGTTGCAAGCAATGGGGGAAATGGAGGTGGAATTGTTATTATAATTGCTTCGAATATAAAAACAAATGGTTATCAAATACGAGCAAATGGAAATTCGGTGTCTGAATATACTCCTACACCTTTCAATATTTCTAATATATCAACAGCATCTGCTGGCGGAGGCGGAGGCGGAGGTGCAATAGTATTCGATGTAGATACTGTTTTAGGAAGTTTATCTCTATTGACTAATGGCGGCGGCGGGGGTTTTGTTCAAAACACCAATATTGCCGGGCCTGGCGGTGGTGGTGGTGGTGGTATTATCTTTTGGAAAACCAATCGTCCAGATAATGTAAATATCTCAATTAATGGAGGAAGTTCTGGCTTTATTGCTACAGGTTATCCTGGTAGCGAAGATAATTACAATGCTTCCGAAGGAGGTATTGGTTCAACATATCTTAATACAATGGTTCCTTTAACAGGGTTTTTATTTAATCGTATTTCTGAAAGTCAAGATATTTGTTCCGGAATGACTCCTTCTCTTTTTGAGGGGAGTACTTTGCGTGGAGGAACGGGAACCTATACATATCAGTGGCAAGATAGTACTGATGGTGGATCATGGTCAGACATAACGGGAGCTACTGAACCCAACTATCAAGCACCTTCGTTAACAGATACAACTTATTACAGAAGGGTTGCTACATCAGGAACTATTATTGATAGAGGTAATGTAATAAGAATAAATGTACAAAATCTTATTACGAATAATATT
>JAKSCO010000352.1 GCA_022360575.1 Bacteroidales bacterium
CCGGTCGATAATTTAAGATACGAGTAATCCTTTTGGTGATTATACTATGTTTGTTGTGATTAGAACATTTTAGTAAAAATATCAGCAAATTTTAAATAAAGACTTTAGGATCGAATCTCCACGATCCTAATTTTATCCCTCTTTTTGATGTTCTTTTGGTATTATTCCCAAAGAGGGAGGTCGTTTTACAAAGATAGACGAACTTTCGCAGAGTGGGGAGCTCATTTTACATTGTGGGGACAAAGTTTTACAAAGATAGATGCTCATTTTACAAAGAGGGGAGGTCGTTTTACAAAGATAGATGATCTTCCAGCAGAAAGGGGAACCTATTTTATAATGACAGCCCAGAAGATTGAGCAACTTCATATCATTTTTTAATGACAATTTTTGTTTATTTTGCGATCTTTATAAAACCACCACCATTTTAAATTAAATATGGAAGTGATAATAAGAGAAGCAACCTTAAAGGATTTATCTAATTTAGCTGTATTAAAACAGCAGGTGTGGATTTCTACATATGCTACCGATGGGTTAATTCAAAAATTCTCTGATCATGTATTATCCGAATATTCTACTGAAAATGTTCGAAAATCAATTCTCGATAAAAATAAGTTAACCTTGTTAGCAATATCTAAAAATTGTCTTATAGCTTGTGTCGAAATATTATTAATACCTCAAAGGCCTGTAAAAAAGCTCGAACCTAGTATTGAAATATCAACTTTTTATGTTCTAGAAAGATTTCAAGGATTTGGCATTGGGAAAAAATTACTTATTGAGTGTTTCAAGGTGATCAAACAGTTAAAACATAATGAAGTATGGTTGACTGTTTATTACAAAAATCAAAAAGCAATAGATTTTTATCAAAAACAAGGATTTAAGCTTATAGGAGAGATGGATTTTGTCTTAGGTGAAGACAATCACAAAAACTATATAATGGTCAAAGAAATTGAATAACTCGGTGTTATCAAATCATAACAACGAGTTATTTATACATTCTTATTTCTTTTTTTTCGAGTTGTTAAGCTTTCCTTCAAAAAATAATTCTTCGTTAATCTCTTTTATCGAATGTATTGCCGAATTAACATAAGTTACTTTACCGGGTTTAGCTGTGGTGTCAGCTAACAACGATGCTCCAACTCTGGCTAAAAATAATTCGTAATATTCTTTGGCTTTAACTTTTTGTTTCAGGTTATTATCGTAGATCGATGCTATCGAAAACAAACATTTGCTTTTACTCGGGTCGAGTTTGTAAATTTTCTGATAGTAATCTAGGCTTTTGTCATACTCATGAATATTACGGTAAGTAAATGCTATCTGATCGTATATAGCAACCAAAACCTGTTTGTTGGGTTCTAATAGCTCTATTGTTTTAAAGAAATACCTCAGTGCACGATATTTATATGGCGAGTAAGCATAAGAGCATCCGTAGTAAAAAGTTATTTCGCTATCGGTTGTATCTTTTTTTAAAGCTTGTTCTAAATACAATTGCGAGCCATCAAAATCATCTATTTTATATCTGCTAATCCCTATTTTTTTTAATACCGACACCGACGAATCGCCTAGTGAGTATATTTTCTGATATCCATTTAAAGCTTCTTTAAATTTTTTCATCTTAAAAAAAGCAAAAGCCTTGTAGCGTAAAAAAGCAATATTAAGCGAGTCGGTATTCAAAATTGTGTCGCAAATATTTACAGCTTTCGCTGGATTTTTCTTCAGATAATAGCCAATCAATTTTTTTGCAATATTCAAGTTGTATTTATTTTGCTTGTAAGCCTTTTTGTAGTAATAACCCGAAAGTATAGTATTGTCTATTCTTTTGTAATTATCACCTAAATGACTCAAATAAAAAATATTCAAACTATCGTGTTCAATAGCCTTGTTCAATATATCAATAGCTTTATTGTATTTAAGGTTAAACTCACTAATAAGAATCTTTTTTTGCAAAAGGTCAAAGTTGGTCGAGTCCGATAATAGAACTTTGTCAATCAAAGGTTCTGCTTTGGTATACATACTATTATCAAACAAAATATCAATATACAATAGGTTTAACTTTTCTTGTTGGACAAACCTTTGAGTCGACTCTTTCAATAAAACCAAAGCTCTACTGTCTTTCCCGATTTTTCGTAATGCCTGAGCTTTCCAAAAAATATCGCTCGCATCTGTATTGGGTTCTTTGCTATTTACTTCTTTAATAATCTTCTCGAATTGATTTTCGAGAAATAAGATAGGGTAGTTTGCTTGACTTTGTGCTTTCTGTATAAATACAATAAATAAGCTTGTTAAAAATATTAGACGTTTCATTTGTGGGTATTTTAAGGTTGTTAATACTAGATTAATTATCGCATCTAAATAAAATTTTTTCGTTTAAAAACAAGTATTGTGTTTATATAATCGTAAGAGTTTGTATTGTTTATGTTGTTGTAATTGTATTTCTGAATTGTTATTTCCTAAAAATAGATTTTTAAAATTTAAAATCATATTATTATACGATGTTTCTCAATAATATCCTTATATGCAGTGTTTTTTATCATTCATTTTGATGTTCTTTTGGTATTAAATAGCTTTATTATTCAAAGTATCTAATAAATCTCCTATCAATGCTCTGAAATATGAGTAATCGTAATTGGCTTGATAGTGTAAAATAAAAAAAGATTGTCTTAAAAAATTAAGACAATCTCTCGGTATATAAAAACGGATTAATATCTAGTTTTGTTTTGTTTCTTTCTTGTCGAATTTTTTTTTGTAACTCTGAAAAGTTTCTGTCTTAAAAGCATCTTCTGATAAAAACATTAAAATTGGCTCTAATGATTCTGGTGTTTGATATCCCGGAACTGAAGTTAGCAATTGATTGTCTTCATTTAAATAAGCTATCGATGGATAGCTTAGTTTATTATTAAGTAAAGCTGCAGCTAACTCATGGTATCCTCTGCGCCCGTTAGCAATAAATTTAAATGTTTTGCCATTAAAAAGGATATCTTGTTTTTGTTCGGCATTAAACTTTACTGCATAAAATCGCTCATTTAAAATTTTTATTATTTTATGATTGCGAAATGTATTAGCATCCATCTTTTTACACCAACCGCACCAATCAGTATATACATCAATAAATATTTTGCGAGGTTCTTTTTTGTTTAATTCGATAGCTTCTTGAAAAGTATACCACTTTATTTTTGCATCTTGCGAAAAAGCATTAAACCCAATAGTTATAAACAATATTAATATTAAACATTTCTTCATCTATAATTTATCTTTTAATGTTAAACCATACAAATATTTATCATGTCCTTCACAAAGGAAAGTGTTTTGCTTTAATAAAACAAGTTTTAAAATTCATCAAAGTACCCTAAGAAAAGATAAATGCTTGTACTTGTTTATTGTTATTGTTAAGATTTGTTAATTGAGTTTTAAATAACAATAGAAAGAATCGAATTAATCACATTTTTTTCTAAATTTGAACGTATTATTTATTGCTTATCTTTTTAAGTAATATTTGAAATAGTCATAATAAATATTTAAAAATAACGGAGGAATAATTAAATGAGTGAAATCAGAAATTTAGAGCCCAAAGCTGTTTGGGATATCTTTCAACAATTATGCGACATCCCTCGCCCATCAAAAAAAGAACAAAAAGCTGCAGTATTTGCAAAAGAATTTGGCGAAAAATTAGGATTAGAAACTATTGTTGATGAAATAGGAAATGTAATTATAAAAAAGCCTGCAACTCCAGGAATGGAAGATCGAAAAACAGTCTTGTTGCAGGGTCACTTAGATATGGTTCCTCAAAAAAATAGTGGAATTGATCATGATTTCGAAAAAGATCCTATCAAAGCTTATATCGATGGAGAGTGGGTTACTGCTAAAGATACTACTTTAGGTGCCGATAATGGTATAGGTGTAGCTGCTTCATTAGCTGTATTACAAGCTAACGACGTTGAACATGGTCCTTTAGAGGTTTTATTAACTGTCGACGAAGAAACCGGAATGACTGGTGCCGAAAATCTTAAAGGAGGTATTTTAGATGCAGATATTTTAATTAATACCGACTCTGAAGACGAAGGTGAGCTTTATATTGGATGTGCAGGAGGTGTTGACACCAATGCTAAATTCTACTATAAAGAAGAAAATGTTCCTGCTGATTCTGTAGCATATCGAATTGATGTTAAGGGTCTAAAAGGTGGGCATTCGGGAATGGATATTATATTAGGCAGAGGAAATGCAAATAAAATATTAAACCGTGTTTTATATAAGTTGAATAGTGCTTTAGATATCCGTTTGGCAGATATTCAGTCAGGTAGCTTACGTAATGCTATCCCGCGCGAAGGTTACGCCATTGTTGCTGTTCCTAATGCTCAGCTTGGCGAGTTTAAAAGCTTTATTGATGAGTTGACTCCTCTAATGAAAAAGGAGCTTTCTGTAACTGAACCTGATCTAGAGGTTAGCTACAGCGAAACAGACATGCCTAGTAAGGTAATGGACGAAAAAACTCACAATAATTTAATCAAAGCCATTTATGGTTTCCCTAATGGTGTTATCAGAATGAGTGATGCTATGGAAAATTTAGTTGAAACATCAACTAACTTAGCTGTAGTAAAAAAACAAGAAGGTTTTATCGAAATAGGATCGTTGCAACGTAGCTCTGTTGATAGTGCAAAAGAAGATTTAGCTAATATGATACGTTGCGTATTAGAGCTAGCAGGAGCAGAGGTTGTTCACGAAGGAGCATACCCAGGATGGAAACCTAACATGAGTTCGCCAATATTAAAAACAATGCAAGATGTTTACAACAATAAGTGGGGTAAAGTACCTGCAATAAAAGCAATTCATGCTGGATTAGAATGTGGTATTATCATGGAAAACTATCCAAATTTAGATACAATTTCATTTGGTCCTACAATTTGTTTTCCTCACTCTCCTGATGAGAAAGTAAATATCAAAACAGTTGATATGTTCTATCAGTTCTTGTTAGAAACTCTTAAAAATATTCCTAAGAAATAAAGGTTTAAACGTTAATATACTAAAGAGCGGTTCGGAATTTCCTAATCGCTCTTTATGTTTTTAATAATATGCCTAAAAATACTAAGATGCTTATGCTTCCCGTGATATAATATAGTACATGTAATATGTCTGATATATAAAAAAGGGATGGCTTTATATAACCATCCCCTCTGAAAACTACAATCGAGTTTTTATCTAAACAACGATTTCTCTTTAATTTCTACAATCTTTCCATATTTCTTCAGTTCGTCAAGATTAATTTGTTTTTTATCCCCAACGATAGCAATAGCCATAGGTTTGTTTTTGAGATTTTTCTTATAGAATTTGACAATATCCGAAAAAGTTAAATTTTCATATGTTTTAGTTTTTAGCTTTGTTGGATCATCATTAAATCCTTTGTTTTTCCAACTTAAAACGGTTGTGCTTAGATTTCTGTAATTAGGCTTATCGATAATTGATGACTGTAACAAGAAATTTTTAATCATTGGCATACGATCTGTTTTCTCTGGCATGTTACGAACCAAATCATTGAATGTCTCAATTGCAGTAAGTGTTTTGTCTGCTTGTGTTCCTACATAACCAACAAAGCAACATGGATGATTCATTTGCTTTGGAGTACTAACAAATGCTCCAGCTGTGTATGCAAGCGAGCGATATTCGCGAATTTCTTGTAATACTAGTCCCGAAAAACCTCCTCCAAAATACATTTTAAATGCATCTATATAGGCTTGTTGTTCTGGTTTGTATACATCTTGATTTGCAAAAAAGAATACCTTACTCTGAATCGCTTTTTTCTTGTTTACTAAATAAATAATATTTTCATTGTATTTGTTTAGTTCTAAATCTTGTGGCGATTTAGATTCTGCAAGCTCTGAGTTAAAATGTAAGTTATTATTGATTAAATCAGCAACTTTGTTTGTTTGTGTATTTCCTACATAATGTATTTCAGTTTTGTATTTTGTTGCTTTATCAAATGCTTCAATTAATTGATCTGTTTTTAGTTTTTTTACCTCTTTAAGTGTTAGTCTGTCTAAAAAACTCGATTTTTTGCTATATTTTACATATTCAAATAAAGCTCTGGCAACACCATCCGCATCGGCGCGTTCGAGTTTTCGAGTAGCTTTAACACCTTCGGTAATATTCTTTAGTTTCGATTTTTCTAATACAGGCTTAGCTATTAATTGGTCAATTAATTTAAGAGCTTCTTCTAATGATTCTTCAATACCTTCTAATTCAATTGTAGTGTAGTTATCGTTTGCCGAAATAGAGTAAGTACAACCAATTTTGCTAAATTCTTCTTTTAGTTCATTTACCTTAAATTTTTCTGTCCCCGAGAAATTCATTATTTGAGCTGCATACTCAATAAGAGGATTTTCTATTTTGCCTGTTCCGAATCTTATTTTTAAAGTAAAAATATCATTGATTGGATTTTTCACATGATACAAAAGGAGATTTTTCTTTAATTCCTTAGTTGTGATGTCTTTATTTATATCTATATAATCAGGTGTAGTTTCTATTATAGGTAAGGATTCTAATTCTTTTACAAAATTTGATTTAACATTGTTTTTTGCAATTACAGGTTCATATTCAGGCTTGCTTAATTTTTCTGGCTTAGAGAGTCCCATTTTTGAGTGTAATACTAAATAATCATCTCCATAATATTTTTTTGCGACTCTGATAATATCAGCTTTAGTTATTGCCTTAATTTTTTGAGGGTAATCATAAATCTCATTTAAATTTGCTCCTCGAATAAAAATATTAGAAATTATACTTGCTTTGTCTTCTAAATCTTCTAGCGATAGCTGATATTCGAGATAAAGATTCTTTTTTGCTGCATCTATTTTCCAATCTTCAAATTCGCCGTTTCTAAGCATTTTCATTTTATTCATTACGATTTCTTCTGCTGTTGTTAATTTTTGTCCAACAACTTTAGGTATGTAAAGAATAATAGAAGCTCCATGATCGATATATGGCATTGGTAATACCATGGCTCCCATGATTTCGTTATTTAGCATTAATTTATCTAATAAACCGGAGTGATTTTGATTAGATAAGATATTATTTGCAATAGTTAAGGCTATTTGATCGGGATGTCCTTTGGGGACTGTTCTAAAACCAATAATTCCTAACTTTAAAGGACTTAATCTATCTTCAATTAATACTCTACCCTTAAAAGGCTCTTCTTTCCATACTTTGGGTTCTGGAACATTTCCTGATTCTAATTGTCCGAAAGTTTTTTCGATTAAAGGTTTTGCTATTTCAGGTTTGAAATTTCCAGTTAAAATTAATGCCATATTATTTGCAACGTAATATGTTTTAAAGAAATCATACATTGCATTTAACGATGGATTTTTTAAATGTTCTACAGATCCTAATATAGTTTGTTGTCCGTAAGGATGCTTTTTAAAGAAATTCTTCTGAAATTTTTCAAGCAAATTAGAGAAAAATTGATCTGTATACATATTCTTTTCTTCGTATACTACTTCTAATTCTGATTGAAATCCTCTGAATACTGGATTCATAAATCTATCAGTATTTAATATAAGCCATTTTTCAAGCTGATTCGAAGGAAATGAGTTGTAATATACCGTTTGATCTGTACCTGTACCAGCATTAATATTTTTACTTCCCATGCTTTTTAATATATTGCTAAACTCATTAGGAATAGCAAACTTCCCAGCCTTTAGAGATTCTTCGTTGATTTGTTTCTGAATTTGTTTCTTGGCTTCTTCACCCGAAGTTTTGGCTAGTTTATCGTATAGTTTAAAAATTTTATCAATGTGTGCTTTTTCTTTTTCCCAATTTGTGGTTCCTAATTTTGTCGAACCTTTAAAAAGCATGTGTTCTTGATAGTGAGCTAAACCTGTGTTGGTTGCAGGGTCATTTTTAGAGCCAACTTTAACTGTAACCATACCAAATACCTCAGGAGCATTTAAATCTTGATTGAGGTATACTGTTAATCCATTTTTGAGTTTATATTCCTCAATTTCTTGTGCATAGGTACTGATCCCTGTAAATAACACAAGAATAATCAATAATTTGTTTATAAATTTCATAGTGTAAGTAATTTAAATTTTAGTATCCCAAATGTATTTATTGTTTTATGGGAATACAATTTAAATCCAATTTATTTTAAGAAACATTAAACAAAATTATTGATCTAAATATCCTATTCTAAAATGTTAAATACTTATTGTTTGTTTTTATCTTGATAAAATTCGATAAAACTTTCATTTTTCATAAAAAACATGATAGGAAATGGAATAACGTTACCAAATTGACTAATTTGTATTTTCCTTTTAGCTATTAAGCTACTTCCATCTAAAACATTTATCTGGGTGAGCTCGGGTAGACGATAAAATAGATAATCAGCATCCGAGTTGGTTATTTTATTTAATCCGATTAAATATTTAGTATTATTCTGCTTTTTTAGTTCAATAATTATAGGTCGCCCCGATAAATTGTTTGCAGGTAATACTCCTTTATTTTCATTAAATCGGAATAAAATATTGGGCTGATTTAACGATTTTTCTGTTGGCGAAAATTCAAATTCGGCACTATAAGTGCTGGTATATTTTTTCCCAATAAATAAATTAAGATATTCTGTTTCTAGTCGGTTAAGTTCAGCTAAAGCTATTTTCATAGCTTCTCCATCGGGATAGTAATCAGCTAATCCACTAAGAAGTTCAAAGCGTTTTTCTCGGATCATGAAAATGAAATTAGCAGCTTCTTCTGCTTTTTTTGCCAGAGTTTTATGAACCGATTGTGTTTTGACAACCGGAACCTTAGCAAAGATAGAATCGCGTTGAACTCTTTTAAAGTATGTAACCTTTTCTTGTCCTATATATTTTGTTACGCTCAAGTCTTTAAATACAACATCATTTCCTGTATTGTTGATTCCAAAAAAATGATTTGCATAACTCTGTTTCTTAATGCAGTTTACAGGTAGTACAATATTATTGGTTATTAGTTTTTCGAGATTTACGTTAAATTTTCCTGAAGGATTTAGTACGTATAATTCATTTTCATCAATATCGTTAAAAGAACTAATTTCAATATTTGAAATTTGCCATATCGTTTCTGCTTTATCCGGAACATTCGATATTCCTATAAGTTTTTCGGCATACATATTATATGGACCTGGAATGATCTCTGTTTTTAGAGCTTCAACCTTGAAATTTAAGTTCGTTTCAGGAAGTGCATATACAATTCCTTTATTTGTACTTAAATCAGAATTAGTTAATTTATGAACTGTGGTTTTCGATGTGGGTTTACACGCAATAACTCCTAAAAACAGAATATATATTAAACCTTTTGAAATTTTCATTTTATTTTAAGTTTGCGCCCTGCTGAAATAATGTATCTTGTTTGTTATCTCAAGGACTTGTTCGTAATTCAATTTCCTTATATTAACAAATATGCTTTGCCAATGTTTTCTATAATATCAGAAGCAATTAAAGCTTCTTGACCTTTCGATTTAATGGCAATATCGCCCGCTAATCCGTGCAAATATACACCTAAAATTGCAGCATTTTTTGGTGTATAAGCCTGTCCTAGTAAAGAAAGGATTATTCCCGTTAATACATCTCCACTTCCGGCTGTTGCCATTCCTGGGTTTCCCGTCGAATTAAAATATATTTCTCCATCAGGACATGCAATTGATGTATGAGCACCTTTTAATAATATGTACAATTTGTTTTTAACTGCAAATTCTATTTGTTTTTCCATTCGTGTGTAATCGTCGGGATAGTGTCCAACCAAACGTTCAAATTCTTTAGGATGAGGAGTAAGAATACTATTTTTAGGAATTAGCTCAATAAGTTCTTTCTTTATTGATAATATATTTAATGCATCAGCATCGATAACCATAGGTTTTTTCGTAGCCTTAAATAGTTCTTCTAAGGCTTTTATTGTATTGTTTTTAGTTCCTATTCCAGGTCCTATACCTAGCGATGTATATGTTTCAACATCAGGAACTGAAGTAATTATAATATCCGACCAGTCGATGCTTAACATTGCTTCGGGGATTGCTGTTTGCATTATCGAATAACCCGACTTAGGGATATGTATAGAAACTAATCCTGACCCAGTGCGTAAACATGCTTTGCTAGCAAGGATTGCTGCTCCCATTTTGCCATAACTACCAGATACCATTAAAACATGACCAAAAGTTCCTTTGTGTGAAAACTTATTTCGCCCTTTTCGTATTTCTTTAATCGTTTTTTTTGTGATAAGATAATAATCAGAGTTAAGATCATTAATAATGTCTTTATTTAAACCAATAGGTAAAACATCCCAATTCCCGACATACATATTATTTTTTGGAAACATAAAGGATAATTTGGGCATTTGAAAACTTAGAGTATACTTTGCTCTTATAATGGATCCATTATCGTTGTTTTGGTTGTTTTCGCCAAACAAACCCGAAGGAATATCTATTGAAATAACATTTGTATTTGATGCGTTTATATGTTCAACTAACTGTTTTGTTATTCCATCTAATTTTCGGGTAAGACCAGAGCCAAATAAGCCATCAATAATAATATCGTTAGATGTTAGTTCTGGAAAATCATCACTTGTTTTTAAATCGGTTATCTTAATTTGGGATATCGCTTGTAGTTTTTCTAGATTGATTTCTGAGTCGGCCGAAAGTTTCTCAGTTATACGAAGAATAAATACTTCGAGTCTAAAATCTTCGCTATACAATTGTCGTGCTATAGCTAAACCATCACCTCCATTATTGCCCGGACCAATAAAAATCTTGATTATCCGTTTTTTCGAAACATTGCTAGTAATCCATTGTGTAATAGTTGATGCTGCACGTTCCATTAAATCAATAGATGCGATGGGCTCGTGCTTTATAGTATATGCATCAACTTCTTTAATTTGCGACGATTTTAAAATTTTCATTTGTATATTTTTTATTTTCAACTATCAGATCGAGTTCATAATTATAACAAATAATTACATTAATTATAACGATTAACAAGTTGTATTCGTTTTATTATTTCAAAGTTTTTGCGAAAAATTATTTGTCTATAAATCATCTTTGTATATTCTAAAATATTTTCGTAAAGAATTTATCAGGTAAATTTAAATGTATTTATGTCTTGTTGAGTTTAATCGCAATAAATTCTTGATTTTTTTTATTTGTAATTATAACAAATTTAAAAGGATAAACCTGTATTTAAAAACTTGATCCCAAAAAAAAGATTTTTATATTTGTTGCTCTATAAAATTTTGGACAGAAATTAATATTAACTTAAAATAACAAATTATGTTTAAAGGACATCCGAAAGGTTTGTATGTAGCTTTCTTTGCTAACATGGGTGAACGCTTTGGGTTTTACACCATGATGGCCTGTTTAGTATTCTTCTTACAGGCAAAATTTGGATTAACTGCTGATGAGGCAGGAGGTCATTATAGTAACTTTTATTTTGCAATATATGCATTAGCTCTAATTGGAGGTATTATTGCTGATAAAACAAAAAAATATAAGGGAGTAATTTTTGCTGGTATTTTGATTATGCTTGGAGGCTATATTATGATGGCTACTCCGGGATTAAGTCTTACCATAACTTTGGTAGCTCTTTATGTTATTGCTTTTGGAAATGGACTTTTTAAAGGAAATTTACAAGCAATTGTAGGGCAATTATATGATGATCCTAAATATTCGAAATTAAGAGATTCTGCTTTTAGTATCTTTTATATGGGTATTAACATGGGAGCACTAATAGCACCTCATGCTGCTAATGGAGTTAGAAACTGGTTGTTAAAAACTCACGGATACTCTTACGATGCTGACTTACCTGCATTATGTCATCAAATGATTGATGGTAAATTAGCAGATGTTTCGGTTTTCCAAGGTCTTGCCGATAAGGTAACCGGAGGTCATGTTGAGAACTTATCTGCTTTTGCAAAAGACTATTTAGATGTTTTTTCTACAGGATATAACTATGCATTCGGAATTGCTGCTGTTTCTATGGTAATTTCGCTTGTAGTGTATGTAATTTTCCAGAAAATGTTACCTGGTGGAACTGCTAAAGCTGAAGCTAAAGTAACAGAGAAAAAAGAAGAAAAAGTACCAAATAAACCAATTTATACAGTAATTGCTTTAGCTATTGGTGTTGTTGTTGGTTACGGAATAACTTTCTTTGAGAACTTTGATTTATATGCAGGCTTAGCAATTGGATTATTTGCTAGTTTTGTTTCGTGGATTTATTTATCGTCTACTAAAGAAGAGAAACCAAATGTTACTACATTATTATTGGTATTTGGTGTTGTTATTTTCTTCTGGATGTCTTTCCACCAAAATGGATTAACTCTTTCGTTCTTTGCTCGAGATTATACTGCTAAAGAAGTAGGTGCATTTACTTACCTATTCTTTGATTTCTGGGGTATGATTGCATTGTTAGGTGGTATTATTAGTTTATCAGTAGTATTTGGAAAAAGCTCAAGTAAAAAATCGAAGACAATTGCAGGAGCAATAGCTGCAGTTGCTGCAATAGCTGCTTATTTCAGATTTACCTCTGTTCCTTCAAGTAATCCAATTGAACCAGAAATTTTCCAATCGTTTAATCCAATATTTATTGTAATATTAACACCTATTGTTTTAGGTCTTTTCGCATGGTTAAGCTCTAAAAAGAAAGAACCATCAACACCTAAGAAAATTGGTATAGGTATGGTTTTAGCTGCAGTAGGGTTTATGGTAATGGTTTGGGGATCGTTAAGTTTGATCTCGCCAGCTGATTTAGGTGGAGCTCCTTCTCCTAATCGTGTTTCTCCATATTGGTTAATTGATACATATTTAATTTTAACTTTTGCTGAGCTATTCTTGAGTCCTATGGGTATTTCGTTTGTATCGAAAGTATCGCCTGTTCGTTTCCAAGGAGTAATGCAAGGAGGATGGTTGTTAGCTACTGCCGTTGGTAATAAATTATTATTTGTAGGTAGTTTAATGTGGGGAAAAATAGAGATATGGCAAGTATGGTCAATCTTTATTGTATGTTGTTTAGTTTCGGCAGCATTTATTTTCGCTATAATGAAAAAACTTGAAAAAGTATCGTAATTTAATCGATAATAAACATATTATAAAAGACTGTCTTTCGGGGCAGTCTTTTTTATTTTTAAGGTATTTTTGTTTTGTTATTTTATATCATAAAATAACACACGTGCTTAATTTATAATTGAATATATTGTTTAATTTTATAAGAAAATTAATAGCTTATGAAACTTCGAGTATTGTATTTTCTGTCTTTCTTTTTTCTTTTTTCAGTTTCGGTTATTGCTCAACAATATATTGTTAGTGATGATGGTTCGCGAGTATTTAAACAAGGTAAGTTAGTTGTAAAAGAGGATGTCCCTTTTTTGACAGTTAAGGGAAATTCGTATGAGATGGGTTTGCAATATGGAGTTCTATTGAGTGATTATTTGTTGAAAATGGACTCGGCTATTGATAGTTTGATTAATGAGTATGTTGGTTCTTTTTTTCTTAAAAAATGGATTTCGAAAGTAGGTTTAAAATCAAAGCTTAAAAAAGTCAGGCAAACAATGCCTAAAGAATATTTAGACGAATTGCAAGGAATTGCTGATGGAAGCAAATTGTCGTTAAATGAAATAGAAACAATAGCTTATTTCCCTCAAGTGTTTTTTAAGATAAGTTGTTCGGCATTTATTCTGAAAAACGAATCGGGTTTAGTACATGGGCGTAATCTGGATTGGTCGGGTGTTGAGGTTTTAAATAAACATGCGTTGATTGTTAATTATCATAAAGAAAATAAAATTCCAGCAACAATTTTAACATTTATAGGATATCCGGGAGCTTATACCGGAATCAATCATAAAGGATTGAGTATGTCGATAAATATGAATAGTGCTCCGGTAAGTAAAGGAAAAAAGATATCAGACTATAATACTGGAATGCCTTTAGCCTTTAAACTAAGAAATATTCTGGAAAATGCAGAAAACTTAAGCGAAGTTGACAAACAATTTGAGAAATATAGTTCGCATGCTTGGTTTATTACAGTGGGAAGTAAATACGATAATTCGGGTGCTATTTACGAATTAACGCGAGGAGAAATAATAAAGAATAATATGGATAATAATTTCTTGTTTGTCGAAAATCTTTCGTTATCGAACAAGGGGAGGTATGCTTATAGTCCTATCTGGATGTTTGGTATGGTTAATATCTCGCGCGAGCGAAAAATGAAAGAACTAAATAAATCTATTTCAAATAATGATTTAGTTGAAAAAAGCTATCAGATTTTGACAAATACCGAGAATCATCACTTGACTCATGATCCGTTTTTTTATTATTCGATAAATAATGCAAGTACTATAAAAAGTTGTATTATGGACAACTTAAATAATCAGGTATATTTTTCGTACGGAGAAAGATATGCTGCCTTAGGAAAATGGTTAAAGTATGATATAAAATCGGGAGATATAGAAGTCTATAAGCATAAAACGAAACTTATTGATGAGGCATATTTTTTAGAACAACTTAAATATAAAAAGTGGGACAGACAAAACTACTCAAAGAAAAAGAGATTAAAAACTGACGATTATCGACAGATAATAGAAAAAATAAAAACATGTAAATTAGCACCCGCATATAGATCGTACTTACTTTCTTTTTACTATTCGAAACTAAAAAACGATGAGCAAACATTTGTAAATACGGAGAAATATATTGAGTTATATCCCGATTATTATCATTCGTATTATAATAAGTTTTATTTGATGAAAGAAAAAGAAGATTATATCGAGGCTATTGTGGCGCTTGAAGCGATGATGCAAACATCAACTATTACGCCGTATTATGCATATTTGGCTAAGCTTAATATGATAAAAATGTACGATGCTTTATTAAAGAAAGAAAAGAATGAATTATATATTAAAAAAATATATACTTTAATTGATGATATAAAAACGCAGGTTAATCAATATTGGATTGATAAAAAGATTGATGAAGATTTGGATTATATAAATAAAATCGAAAAAAAATATAATAAATAATGAATGAGGATTTAAATAGAGTAGTTTCTTTATTGAAAGAATCGAATTATACGGTGGCATTTACAGGAGCCGGAATTTCTGTTGAAAGTGGGATTCCTCCATTCAGAGGAGCTGATGGATTGTGGAGTAAATATAATCCTGAAATATTAGAGTTGTCGTATTTTTATCATAATCCGGCTAAATCGTGGAAAGTTATAAAAGAAATATTTTATGATTTTTTTGGCGAGGCAAAACCCAATAAAGCTCATTTGGCTTTGGCCGAGTTAGAAAAAAGAAAGATTTTAAAGTCGATAGTAACACAAAATATTGATAATTTACATTTCGATGCCGGAAGTGATGAGGTGTATGAGTTTCATGGAAATTCGCGAATGCTGATATGTGAAGAAAATCATCGGTTCGAAGCAAATCGGTTTGATTTAAATAATTTGCCTCCGATGTGTCCGAAATGCGGTAAGCTTTTAAAACCTGATTTTATATTTTTTGGCGAAGGAATACCTGAGTTGGCATATCGTAAAACTTTCGAAGCAGCTCAAAAAGCTCAGGTAGTATTAGTAATTGGATCAACAGGTGAAGTGTATCCGGCAGCTAATATGCCTCGCGAGGCAAAAGCTAATGGAGCAACGATTATTGAAATAAATCCAGAAAAAACATTATTTTCAAATTCGATTACTGATGTATTTTTGCAAGGTAAAGCATCAGAAATAATGGATGAGATATTAATCAGATTAAATTAATAATAATATGATAAAATTTAAGTTGGGAGATTCGGAATATATTGAGTTAATAAAGCTACTTAAAGTTACTAATATATGTAATAGTGGGGGACAGGCTAAACTCATTGTTGACGATAAAGAAGTAAAATTAAATGGAGAAATAGAAACTCGAAAAAGAGCAAAATTAAGAGTTGGAGATAAAATCGAGGTTTTTAATGAAACTATAATAATAGAATAAAAATTTTTATAAACATCAAAATATAAATTGAACATGGCATTTATTGATTTAGCAAAAAATAGATTTTCGTCAAGAAAATTTCTTGATAAGCCTGTAGAAAAAGAAACCTTACTAAAGGTTTTAGAAGCAGGTAGGGTTGCTCCTTCGGCTATGAATAAGCAACCTTGGCATTTTGTAGTTATAACCAAAGAAGAGTCGTTGAGTGAGATTTGCGAATGTTACGAACGAGATTGGCTTAAAGCAGCAAAAGCAATTATTGTAATCTGCGGAGATCACAGTCAGGCTTGGCGACGAGCAGATGGGAAAATACATACCGATGTTGATACATCAATAGCAATAGATCATATGACTTTAGCAGCTACAGATTTAGGATTAGCTACTTGTTGGATATGTAAATTTGATGTTATGAAATGTGTTAAAGCATTAGGTTTGCCCGATGGAGTTGAGCCTATAGCTTTGTTGCCTATAGGATATCCTGCAGTAGAGCCTAAAGAAAACAGACACGAGCAATTGCGAAAATCGTTAGATGAAATTGTTCATTGGGAGAAATTTTATTTTAAGCCTTTTAAGCGATAAAACTAAAAAAAGCTGCATTGAGCAGCTTTTTTTATGCTTCTCGCAAGTGTGTAATACCAAAAGAGCATCAAAATGAGTGATAAAAATAAATTCATAATTGGAAAACTAGTTTAGATGGGTTCCTAAGCGTTCCTAAGAGAGTAGTCAGACCTTCTCGGCAGTTGCTCAAAGCTGCTGGTGTGTTGCTCAGACTTTCCCTTGGCTTGCTCAAAGCTTCCCATGGGCTGCTCAGACCTCCTCGGCAATTGCTCAAGGCTACTGGAGGGTTGCTCAGACCTTCTCGGCAGTTGCTCAAGGCTACTGGTGGGTTGCTTCGAGGCATCCTTCCGTTGCTTCCAGTCGTTTTTTTATTGCTTCGCACTATTCTCATAAGCCACAGTCTTAGACTTGCGGTAGTGGAGGCACTCTTTTGTTGCTATGAGTTATACCAAATGGATTTCAATATGAAGGATTTATAAAAAAGAAACGTTTTTATTACTCATTTTGATGTTCTTTTGGTATAAATGCTCAAACAGAATCTTTTTGGCTTCTCGCAGATGTTTAAATGTTAATTGAGAACTTCAGTAAAATTATAACACATTATACTTTCGATATGTTAGTTTTTATTTCTCATCAAAAGCCTTAATTTTAGGCTTTCTAAAAATGTACGTAATAAGAAAGAGTGTTGAGGATTGTGTGGGATATTAGATATACATCTAAATAAAAACAACTACTGATTACATGTAAAAATAATAATTGAAATCGTAATTATTTTTAGTATTAAAAGATAATGTTTTCCTCGAATTATACCAAATGAATTTCAAAATGAGGGATTTATAAAAATGAATAATTTTTGTCTTAGACGCGACGAAAAAGCAAAAGATAGCAGAGTTACCTTGCAGCTTTTTTGGCAATGGATAAGGCAAAAAGAAACGTTTTTATCACTCATTTTGACGTTCTTTTGGTATTAGCCATCGATTAATTTTATAGTTATGAGTTTTATAAAATAAGATTATATGAATTGAAAATTTATTCTCTGTAGTTTTATTTTCTGATTAAAGTAAATCTTAACTACTTACTTAAAAGCAATCCATCCTCTATCTCTTGATATGGCACTAATAACGCTATTGATCTGCATGAATTCTTTCTGAAGATTGTTTAGCTCGTCAAGAGATGCTTTTTGTTCTTGAGCCTTTAGCAGCTAGTTCGAAGCATCTTTTTGTGCTACCTCTAGAATTTTGCGTTTGTAAGTAATTATGGTTTCCGGAACCAATTTCTTTAA
>JAKSCO010000101.1 GCA_022360575.1 Bacteroidales bacterium
ATGTTAAAAATGGATTTCTTAGGTCTTAAAACATTATCAATAATAAAAGATGCTGTCGAAAATGTTAAAGAATCTCATGGAATCGAAATCGATATAGCCAATATAGCTCTTGATGATGAAAAAACATTTGAACTATATAGTAAAGGAGAAACAACAGGAATCTTCCAGTTTGAATCTCCAGGAATGAAGAAACATCTTAGAGCTTTAAAGCCAAACCGATTCGAGGATTTAATTGCAATGAACGCTCTGTATCGTCCGGGTCCAATGGAATATATTCCATCGTTTATTAATCGTAAACATGGTAAAGAGCCTATAAACTACGATCTTCCTGAAATGGAGGAATACCTAAACGACACCTATGGGATTACTGTTTACCAAGAGCAGGTCATGCTTCTGTCACAGAAACTTGCTGGTTTTACAAAAGGTCAAGCCGACTCTTTACGTAAAGCAATGGGTAAAAAGAAAAAGGACTTAATGGACGAATTAAAAGTTAAGTTTGTAGCAGGATGTAAAGAGAAAGGTCACGAACAAAAGATAATAGAAAAGATTTGGAACGACTGGGAAGCTTTTGCTCAATATGCTTTCAATAAATCCCACTCAACTTGTTATGCCTTTGTATCGTACCAAACAGCTTATTTAAAAGCACATTTCCCTGCCGAGTATATGGCTGCAGTTTTGAGTCGTAACTTTACAGACATTAAGAAAATTACAATTTTTATGGATGAAGCTCGCAGAATGGGAATATCTGTTCTTGGGCCAGACGTAAACGAAAGTAACCTTAAATTTAATGTGAATAAAAATGGAGACGTTCGATTTGGACTAGGAGCAATAAAAGGTGTTGGCGAAGGAGCTGTTCTTAAAATCTTAGAAGAACGTAAAGATCAAAATTCTTTTAAAGATATTTACGATTTTGTAGAACGAGTTAGTTTAAGCCAAGTAAATAAAAAGAACCTAGAAGCATTAGCTGTAGCAGGAGCTTTTGATAGTATTGAAAATATCGAAAGAGGGAAATATTTTACTCAAGATGAAAAAGAATCTACTTTTATCGAAAATCTGGTTAGGTATGGGAATAAATATCAGAATGATAAAAACAGCAGTCAGAAATCATTATTTGGCGATACAAACTCAATAGAAATAGCAAAACCCAAGATTCCAGCTACAAACAATTGGCAAAAGCTCGAAACTCTTAATAAAGAAAAAGAACTTATCGGAATTTACTTATCAGCACATCCTTTGGATGATTTTAAACTAGAAATAACTAATTTCTGTAATGTTTCTTTATCCGAATTTGATAATTTAAATAACTTAAATGGACGAGATGTTACCGTTGCCGGAATTGTTATAGAGGTAAAACATTCAATTACAAAAAACGGAAAACCTTTTGGATTTTTAACTATCCAAGATTATACAGATTCATATCGTTTGGCTTTGTTCGGGAAAGATTATGAAAACTTTAGAAAATTCTGCTACATGGATTATCCTTTATTGTTAAAAGGTAAAATACAACCACGTCCATACAACGATCAAGAATTAGAATTTAAGATAAAGACAATAACAATGCTTAGTCAGGTTCGAGAAGAAATGGTAAATAATATTTTACTGACAATTCATGTTAATAAAATTACTCCAGAACTAATTTCAGAAATTAAAGAAAATACTCTTTCAAAAAAGGGAAGAGTAAATCTTAAATTCAAAATTATTGATGTTGAAGATAATATAGGGATTGACTTATTTTCGAGAACAGAAAGAATTGAAGTTACCAACGAACTAATTGAGTTTTTAAATAAAAAAACAGAAATACAATATTCTATAAATTAAACTTTTTATATATAAATTTGTATTCTTATTTTAAAAAGTACATATATTAACTAATAACATAAAAAACATAAAGTTATGGCAATAGCAGTTGACGATTCAAATTTTGACGAAGTTGTTTTAAAATCAGACAAGCCTGTTCTTGTTGATTTTTGGGCAGAATGGTGTGGTCCTTGTAGAATGATTGGTCCTATTGTTGACGAATTATCAAATGAGTACGAAGGCAAAGCCGTTTGTGTTAAAGTAGATGTTGATAGCAGCCCAGGAGTTGCTGGAAAATACGGAATAAGAAACATCCCTACAATTCTTTTCATTAAAGGAGGAGAAGTAGTTGATAAGCAAGTTGGAGCAGTTCCTAAAGGAACTCTTGTTGAAAAACTAGATGCTCTAATCTAAAATATTAATAATGAGTCGTCCTAAAATAGGTTGACAATTTGAAAATAATATTTTCTAAAGGCATGGATTTTTTCATGCCTTTTTTGTTTTCGTTTATTATATTTCGATTATCTAATCAGAATATAAGATGGAATACACAAACCTTAGAATTAAAGATTGGGCTATTGAAGACAGACCTCGAGAAAAACTTCTAGAAAAAGGTATCCGTAGCTTAAGTAATGCCGAAATCATCGCAATTTTACTTGGTTCGGGAACAAAAAATGAATCGGCTGTAGACCTATCAAAAAAAGTACTTAAAACAGCAAGCAACAACCTAAATGAACTCGCAAAACTTGAAATCTCAGATTTAATCCGAATCAAGGGTATAGGACAAGCAAAAGCAATTACAATTATAGCTGCTTTGGAATTAGGTCGAAGGCGCAAAATTGCCGATATTATTGACAAAAATAAAATTACTGAAAGTAAGGATGTTTTTGATCTTTTCTGTCCTATAATTGGAGATTTAGCTTATGAAGAGTTTTGGATTTTATTGTTAAATCGGTCGAATCAAATTATAGATAAAATAAAAATTAGTCAGGGAGGTGTTGCCTCAACAGTTATCGATATTAAAATTATTCTGAAGAAAGCAATCGATAAATTGGCCTCATCAATTATTTTATGCCACAACCATCCATCAGGAAATAAAAATCCTAGTAGTTCGGATAATAGCATAACTCAAAAACTTAAGTTAGCAGCAGAATATGTCGATATAAAAGTTTTAGATCATATTATTATTGCCGACACACAATATTACAGCTATGCCGACGAAGAAAGTCTTTAATTTTAAATATTCTCTGTTATTGAACTTTACGATATTGTTTTTTGTCCTAAACAATAATATAAAAAATTAACTCTTAATGAGTTTTGAAGGTTAAGTACATAAAAAACAATCAAATTGATTTAGGCAAATGGGATAATCGCATAAACAACTCCATTAATGGAACCATCTTTGCTTTCTCGTGGTACTTAAATATTTTATGCGAAAATTGGGATGCATTAATTCTAGATGACTACAATTATGTTATGCCCATATTGTATTATAAAAAAATGAATCAAGATATTATCCTATCTCATAAACTAGGAAAATACATGGGTGTGTTTTCGAATAAAATTCTTAGCGAGAATATTGTTAAACAGTTTGTAAAAAAACTTCCAAAAAAGAGTTTGCTAACACATATAATATTTAATAAGTATAATAAACTTAATTCCGAATGGGTTTCGAAAGAAAGAACATACGAACTTGATTTAATTCAACCTTATTATAAAATATCTGAATATTTCGATTTGGAATTTTGGAGAGGACTTCATATTGCGACTCGAAAACAAATTGCAATAATTAAAGGTTTAAGAACTCAAGATTTAATCGATTTTATAAAAACACCCAAAACAACTACCTACCCAGCTTTAAACAAAAAAGACTTTCAGAAAATAAGGATGATTTTAGCTCAAGGACTAAACTATAATTTAATTGAAATATACGGAGCTTACAATACAACAAACGAATTATGTGCTACAGTTGTCTTTATTAAATCAAAAGAAAAAATATACACTTTATTAAGCTCTATTAGCCGCAACGGCACAAATACTTTTGCTATGCATCTTATTATTAATAAATTTATTGAAACACATTCCGAAAAAAAACTAACTTTGAACCTCGAAAATATAACATCAATTAATAATATTGATTTTTTCACAGGAGTTGGTGCTCAAGAACTTTATTATTACAAGTATTATCGTAATCAACTCCCATGGTATTATAAATTTTTTATAAAAAGATATTAAGATGGTAAATATTCTTGCTCAAGAAAATTCATTGATGAACCGATTTGTTTCGGAAATACGAGATAAAGAAATTCAGAGAGATAGTATGCGTTTTAGGCGAAACATGGAACGAATAGGAGAAATATTCGCATACGAAATAAGTAAACATTTCGATTATAAGAACCAAGAAATTACCACTCCTTTGGGAATATCGAAAATGTCTCTCCCTCAATCGAAAGTTGTAAATGCAACAATACTGCGTGCCGGATTACCTTTTCATAATGGGTTTTTAAATTATTTCGATACAGCAGAAAATGCTTTCATTTCAGCTCATCGAAAATACCACAAGGATGGTACTTTTACAATACAGTTCGAACATTTGTCGAGCCCATCAATTGACGGTAAGATTTTAATATTATCTGATCCTATGCTTGCCTCTGGAGCCTCGATGGAAATTGCTTACAAAGGACTTCTAGAGAAAGGGACCCCAAAACACACTCATATTGTAACTATTATAGCCTCAAATCAAGGCGTAAATCATGTAAAAAAACACATCAACATGAAAAATGTTACAATTTGGGCTGGTGATGTTGATGATGAACTAACATCTAAATCATACATAGTCCCTGGATTAGGCGATGCTGGCGATTTGGCTTTCGGAAGTAAAGTATAAATCGGAATTATATACAAAAACATCAAGGCCTTTTGTCTTGGTGTTTTTTTACATCCGACAAATCAGAACATTGGAGCAATAAACTATTAAGCGATTTTTTAAGTTTTGGATGCACATACTCTGGCGATAATTCGACCAAAGGCAATAATGTAAATCTACGATCGTGTAAATGCGCATGAGGAATAGTCAGTTGAGGTGTATCAATAATATCATTGTTAAAAAACAAAATATCAATATCCATTGTGCGCGAAGCATATCCATTCTGCAATCTAACACGACCTAGTTTATTCTCAATTTGATTACACTTATCTAACACTTGCATAGCGTCTAACTTTGTTTCGATTACTAAAACCTGATTCATAAAATTTTGTTCGGCTTCGAAACCCCATGGCTCCGATTCGTAAATTGCCGATTCTTTTACACAATTACCAATTGTTTCGATAATTAAATTTTTCGCTTTTAAAATTAACTCTAACCGATCGTTTAAATTCCCTCCTGTTAACAAATAAATTGTATTCATATTTTAATATTGAAATCAACAAATTTAATGTTAAGTCTCTACGTATTTTGCAGACTTTTAAAACATTCTCCATAATCTAATAATATAATTATTGAGCCGCTACAAAATTAAGAATCAATTTTTATTATTTGTTGTTATAATGGTTTTAATGCTTTATTTTTATCTTTTATCAACAAAACCTCATAAAAATAACACATAATGAAAAGTTTTTTTAAATATTTATTAGCATCTGTGCTTGGTGTTTTGTTTGCCGGAATATTATTATTCTTTATTATGCTTGGAAGCATAGGAGTAATAGTTTCGTCGAAAGAACAACCTGTAAAACTAAAACCCAATACTGTTTTAGTTATCGACCTAAAAGAAAAAATTATTGAACGTGATAAAAACAATCCGTTAAATAAAATTTCGGGATTTAATCAAGCCTCAGAAATAGGATTAACTGATATTTTAAATAATATCAAAAAAGCAAAAACCGATCCGAATGTAAAGGGGATTTATCTTAATCTAACAACAATAAAAGCAGGAATTGCAAGTATAGAAGAAATACGAAATGCTTTAATTGATTTTAAGAAATCGGAAAAGTTTATAATTAGCTACAGCGATGCTTATTCGCAAACAAATTACTACTTAAGTAGTGTTGCCGATAAGGTATATATGAATCCCGAAGG
>JAKSCO010000136.1 GCA_022360575.1 Bacteroidales bacterium
AACCCAATAAGTCCATTTAAAGTTTTCTGATGTGCTGATATAAGATGTTCGCGAGCGGCTGCCAGAAACTACTACATGATAAATCTGACTAGCATTAATTGTTTGTGCTCTCTGATCTCCATTAAAAAATGAAGGAATCATGAAACCATCAGGAAATACACTTTCGGCTTCCCGACTCGCTGTTCGGAAATTCATACTTGCATCACGCGAAACGTGCGTTACACACTGACAACCATCAACCTCTTTTGTGGTAATCCAAGCTTTATGAATAGGATTCCAATGCATGGTCTGATTTTGTGGCAACCACTCATAATTACTTTCTGTACTAACTGTCCTTATTATATTTTCTTGGCTGAGATCAATATTATCTAGCATTGTATTTATATTACGCCCAAGAAAATTAACAATTCCTTGTGTTAACTCCTTATCTGTGTTTTCAGCCCAATCGTCTGATCCCCATGGAGACGATGCATCTAAACGAAAAATGTCATTAATCTGTTTTTCGGTTAATGCCCATTTTTCAGCTTGGTAAACACACCACGAATAATTTGTTTTCTCGCAAGTTAACTCATTAACCGTGATTTCTCGCTCTGGAGTATGTATTATCAAACCTGTTTTGAGTGTAGCACACGCACGAACTCTTACTATACCTTTTGTGCTCGGAGCAGTATATCGCGTTAAGGCTACTGTATGTTGAAATCGATTAACAAGTTCTTCCAAATTATCAGGTTTATCTGATTGCAATATCAATCCTGCCATATTTATATAGTCGTTAAAAGCCCAGTTTGGTTGTTCGGGTTGTTTGCCCGAGGCAGGAACTTTGCATCGAATTGTATCGGTGTCATTAAAGATAAAACTAACATCCTCGACTAAATTATGAGGAAAGCGAGCTTGCAATGTAATCGGTTCGCCAGTGTAAGGTGATGTATTTGTAATTTCTAATGCAATCCCATTTTTCTGTATGGGTAAAGTAATGTTTTTGGGTATGCTAGAATTGTACGATTCACCCCAAACAAATATCGAACCATCTTTACATATTGCCATACAGCCATCTAACGAAGGCTTAAAAGAGGTAATCGTTCTTTCCTCAAAAAAAGGCAGAAATGAAGTATGAGGTACTGTTTCTGTTTGATTCCAGATATCAATAATTTGGATTTTTCCAACCCCTTCTAACAATGTCGGGGTCAATAATGGCTTTGGAAAAGCTGTATCGTATCCCATATACCTGTAAAGACTATTTCCCCACACAAAAAGCTCTCCTTTTTCGCTAATAGCTCGCGAATAATCGTTCAGGGCATAAACCGATTTAAACTTAATATCAGAAGGAAGTTTTACTTTAACCCAATCGGCATAATTTGCTGTATCGCCTTGCCCTAGTTGTCCTTTATTGTTTTTACCCGAGGCCCAAACAATACCCATTTTATCAATTTTAAGTTTGTGTTCAGTGCCTGCCGATTCTTTTTTCCAAATATTAGCAGCAGGATCCAATCCTGTAGCAAAAATAGTTACTGGCGAAAACTGATCGTTGTTTGTTCCGTTGCCAAGCTGATACTTATCATTTTGTCCCCATGCATACATTCGTCCCATTCCATCTATGGCATACGATGAGTTACCTTTTGCATAAACACGAACAATATTTTGCAAACCCGATATCTGCATTGGGCGCGTTACGGTTCGATTTCTCGGAATACCTAAACCTAGTTGTCCATGGGTGTTTTTACCGCTAACCCATACATTTCCCATGTCATCAATTACAAGTGTGTGATGGTTTCCGCTAGCTACACGCAAAGCATTTGAGTCTATAATATTCAATCCTTTGCAACCAAAGGAAACTACTGTAAAGCAAAATACTAAAACAAAAGAAATCCACAATTTTATAAATTGTGTCAAATTTCTCTCTTTCAATTTGTTGTTTTGTGTATACATATTTCAATCCTTTTTAATTTACATTAATAATTCCACCATTTAAATTACCCATTTTTTACCTATAAAACAATGATTTATAATAATACCAAAAGATAAAAGATACATACATTTAGAGATGTATAAACAATAACATCAAAATCACATATGATTAGTATGCTTTATTTATATGTTTGGGAAAAACCAGCCTACAGAATTATATCTGGTACGAAACGAAAAAATACTGTCTCACTCAATTCGGAATTGAAACAAGACAGACTTTATATTTGTAGTAAAAATGTCGATTTTATAACTTATAATCTAAGGTAAATGTCACCAATAAAGAGCTATATTTATCTTTCCATTCAATATCATAAGAATGATTATTACTCATAGAGTTGCTCAGTCCCTGATAATATTTCAACATTGGTTTTAATACGATTTTTTCACTTTCGTATATTTTAAACCCTACACCAATAAATCCTCCGAAAATAAATTTACTTGTAGAACTTGAAATATCTTTAGGGTAATAAACCTTACAACCACCAATAGGTTTGGGATAATCTTGTCTTGCATTTACATTTATTCCTCCATATATACCTATTGTGGTTATTAGTCTGTTTAATCGACCAAGGTTAAAACTAACAGATACAGGCAAAAGAATATAATCGAGCTTGCCAACCAATTCATTCTTTACTCCTTCTTCAAATAGATAACAAGTTTTATGCTTATAACCCTGTTGTAAATAATGAAGTCCGGTTGAAAATGTAATTTTTTCAGTATAATTATAATTCAAGTTTAGCCCGGCATAATAAGTATTTCTCCTATTTTCAAAATCATTTACTTTATAATCTGTATTAATCGAAGATATAGCTCCTATCTCGCCTCCGATTGAAATTTTTTGAGCAAATAACGATGTCGTAATCATCATTGTTGTAATCAGAAAGAAAATTGTTTTCATCAGTTTATTATTTTGGTTAATGGTTGGCTGTATTTATAAACTCATTGTTTTCAATCGTAAGATTGATCTGAACAATTTTTTCTAATTTTTTATTAACAAAGAATAGTTCTTTTCTAATTTTTTTCGAACATTATCTCTATCTACATATTCGACTAATGCAAATTTTAAACCTAATCCGATAATTTTCACTTCTCTTTCCTCATATTCCTCCTCATTCGCAGAAATAGGTACCGAGATTAATACTTTATCTCCGATATTAAAATTAAATTTCTCAGGTAATTTCTTTTGTTCGCAAAGATAAACTCCAGTATTTATTCGTTTTACAATTCTTAATCTATTTTCTGAGTCAAAAAATTGTATTGTCAATCTTTTTTTGCTGATATCTGTTATTTTCCCTTTTTCAAAATTATTGGTCTTAAAAAAGAAAACCTCATCTCCAATATTAAAAAATTCTTGCTTATCATTATTCTCAATACCTAATAAGGTCGAAATCGGAATGTAATCTTTATTGGTCTTATTAAAATCAACTACCTCGGCAGATACCACCACCTTTAGTTTTGACCATAATAAATAAAATTCATTTTTGAAATCGACTGTAACATTAGCTAAAGCTTGCCCTTTTTTTAATGGATAGTTTTCATATAAATTTCTCTTAGCCTCTAAAACCAAGGCTTCCGATTTCAATCCTCCAAAACCTAATACTTTTATAGTTTCTGAGCTGCCAATAGCAAAATCAACAATATTAAAATCAGCATTATTCAATGAGGCATTCCCTGTCATTAGTCCAGAGTGAAATGCACACGAATTTAATCCAATTATTAATACAATAAATCCTCCTATTTTTTGTAACCTTTTAATCATTTTCTTTTCTTTTAATTTTATGTTATTATTTCGAAAAGCCCAAATTTAGGAGTTTACAAGAAAAATTTATAAGGAAATCAGATAAAAAATAACATTTCGAATATATAATGTCTCAAATTCGAATAATTTATATACCAAAATTTACAATAGAAAATTATTTCGTAGCAGTCTACAACATTCTCTTATTTTTCATTTATCAACCTCGATAAACCTGTGTATGGATTTAATTCCATAAGTTCAAAATCGATTATCTGTTTTTGTACCAATGGTAATTCTTGCAACTTTTGTTTTGCTATTTCCTTGCTTTCACATTCCAGAATAAGAATAGCATTTTTACTTTCGGTAAAGTAAATCTCTCGCAAAAAATCTGATAACATTAATTTATAAACCAATTTTGCTTCGTCAACCAATGTATTGATTTCGTTTTTCCAATCAATAGATTTTAGTTCTTTTTCTATTGCTAATATTTTCATGATTCTTTTGATGTTTTATGCCACTATTATTTTGTGGATAATGATCAATTGTCGATTATATTGACAGGTTTATCGAAGTATCCCTTATGTTTGCAATTTATTTCTTTACAATTTCTTTACGATATAGAATCTTTTTATTCGGGATATCATAAATTTCAGTAACAGCACCTTCATCGCTATATCCATTTTTTTCTGCAAAATTATTCAATGCCGAATATACTTTCATTACACTAAAAACAACTGACATCTTTCCTTTATACGGAAATTCAGTTGTTATGACTTTTTTTTCTGCTAACTCCCTAACAAGATAAATTTGGGGCAACTCACTAAGCTTACTTATGTCGTTTTCTTCGATAATGCTTCCAGCTTCCGAACGTAGTTTACTTTTTTCAACCTTCTTCGGATTATCAAAGTATTTTCCATATCCCTTATAAGTTTCAATTTTGAAATCATTTAACAATGCATAATAAATACGATCCATTACTACACCCGTTTGTTTGTAATCTCCTGTTACATTTTCATAAACAATGGTTTCTCCTCCTTGTTTCTCGATTTTACACTTGAGCTTTATAAAACCTCCATAAAAAGCATATACAGAAACAAACAATACTAAAATGATTAAGATAACAGCAATTAAGATTTTCATATTTTTTAAATTTATTTAATTTATTGATTTTACTGGTAAACAAAGATTAACATTAAAATACCCTTGTTCGTAATTTTCTGAATATAGATACATTTCGAGATGTGGGCGATCGTCGGGCAAATATTGAGAATTTAACAACCACTCTTTAAACATATAATCCCATGCCTTTGCAATATTGTTTTTATGTCCTTTATAATTAAAAACAGCAAACCTCCCTCCTCTTATTATTTTCGATTCACAAGGAATTCCTTTAGGTAAATCTTTTCGATTTACAACAATGCAAATATCATATTTACATTTAACTTCTGGGGTATAATCCGGATCATCATATCCTACACCTATAAACTGCTCTATTTTAAATTCGAAATCAATTGCAAGTTTATATAGTTCGTTTGAAGTTTTAGGGATCAACTCTTTATCATATCCCGAAGTTATTTTTTTAAATAAAACATATCTCTCTGATAAATTCATTATGCCCTTATAAGAAATATCCAACTTAATATTTTTTAGATTCATCACCCTTTCTTCTAAAGCTCTATCCGATTGTCGTGCCTCAGAAGGCGAAATACCATGAAATTCTTTAAAATCTCTAGAAAAGTTCGCAGTCGAGTTATATCCGTTTTTTATTGCAAGCTCTTTAATACCGATTGTTTTATCCACTTGCAAAAAACGATATGCTTTTATCATACGCATTCTTTTTATAAACTCATTAAGATTTTCGCCCACAACATTCTTAAAAATCCTATGAAAATGATATTTCGAAAACATTGCAACCCCGGCAAGTTCATCCAACAAAAGCTTTGAGTCTAAATTATCTTCTATATAGTCAATAACCTTATTAATTCGTTCTATGTAATATTTATTAATCATTGTACAAATCTAAGCATACAACTTA
>JAKSCO010000211.1 GCA_022360575.1 Bacteroidales bacterium
AAACTTCAGCTTTTTTTATTCTCATGAGTAAAAAAACATTATTTTAGCTTGTCTTAATTAATATATATCATGAACGAAAATCATATACATAAAATATCAGGCAATTTAAATATAAACGACTGGCAAGTACGAAATACAATACAGTTATTTTCTGAAGGAGCAACAATCCCATTTATTAGCAGATATAGAAAAGAAGCTACAGGAAGTTTGGACGAGGTGCAGATTGCTGAGATAAAAGAACAACTAAACAAATTACAAGAAATAGATGCTCGTCGCGAAGCGATATTAAAATCGATTAGCGAGCAAGATAAACTTACCGATGAGCTAAAAAATAGGATTGATAACGCACAAACTCTTACTGAGCTCGAAGATATTTATTTACCATATAAGCCTAAGAAAAAAACACGAGCAACAAAGGCTAAAGAAAAAGGATTAGAGCCTTTGGCTAAGATTATAATGAAACAGCAAGAGCTTAACCTCGAAAACAGAGTTCAACAGTTTTTAACCGACGAGGTAGAAACAATTGACGATGCATTGCAAGGTGCTCGTGATATTATTGCCGAATGGATTAATGAAAACGAAAGAGCACGAAACAATGTGCGTAGGTTGTTTCAGCACGAATCGGTAATAAAATCGAAAGCAGTAAAAGGAAAAGAACTCGAAGGAATAAAATACAAAGACTATTTTGAGTGGGAAGAGCTTTTAAAGCGATGTCCTTCGCATAGATTACTTGCTATGCGTCGAGGCGAAGCCGAAGGTTTTTTAAAACTTTCAATTGCTCCAGATACCGATAAGATTATCGAATTGCTCGAAAACCAGTTTGTAAAAGGAACTTATGATGTGTCAGATCAAGTGCGCGAGGCAGTAAAAGATAGTTATAAACGATTGCTTTCGTCATCGATAGAAACTGAATTTAAGAATTCGTCGAAAGATAAAGCCGACGAAGATGCTATAAAGGTATTTGCCGATAATTTACGCCAGTTATTGTTGGCTCCTCCTTTAGGACAGAAAAATGTTTTGGCTATTGATCCGGGGTATCGAACAGGATGTAAAATAGTGTGTATTGATGCACAAGGTAATTTAATGCACAACGAAACAATTTATCCTCACCAGCCACAGAATCAACGGGCAATGGCTATGAAAAAAATCGACTCGATGGTTGAGACATTTAAAATTGATGCCATTGCTATAGGAAACGGAACAGCCAGTCGCGAAACAGAAGCTTTGGTTAAGCGAGTTAAATTTACGACTGATGTTCGTGTATTTGTTGTGAGCGAAGATGGAGCTTCGATTTATTCGGCTTCGAAAGTTGCTCGCGAAGAGTTTCCTGAGTATGATGTTACTGTACGTGGAGCAGTGTCTATTGGTCGCCGATTAATGGATCCTTTAGCCGAATTGGTAAAAATAGATCCTAAGTCGATAGGAGTGGGGCAGTATCAACACGATGTTGATCAGAACAAATTAAAAGATAAGCTCGATCAGGTTGTCGAAAGTAGTGTTAATATGGTAGGTGTTAGTTTAAATACATCAAGCAAACATTTGTTGACATACATTTCGGGATTAGGTCCGCAATTGGCTCAAAATATTGTTGATTATCGTAAAGAAAATGGAGCATTTAAATCGCGAAAAGACTTGTTGAAAGTAAAACGAATGGGAGAGAAGGCTTTTCAGCAATCTGCAGGTTTTTTACGAATTGAGGATGCTCAAAATCCATTAGACAATAGTGCTGTTCACCCCGAGAGTTATCATATTGTACAGAAAATGGCTAAGGACTTAAATTGCGAACTTGGCGATTTAATACAAGACGAAAATCTGCGTAAGCAAATCAATTTAGACAATTATATAAGCGACAAAATAGGCTTACCTACTTTAAACGATATAATAGATGAGTTGTCTAAGCCAGGAAGAGATCCCCGAAAGGGAATAAAAGTATTCGAATTTGCCGAAGGCATTCATAAAATAGAAGATCTAAACGAAGGAATGATTTTACCTGGGATAGTTACTAATATCACCAATTTTGGAGCTTTTGTAGACGTAGGTGTTAAACAAGATGGTTTAGTACATATTTCGAATCTGGCAAATCGGTTTGTATCCGATCCGAACGAAATAGTAAAGTTGCACCAACATGTAAAAGTAAGGGTAATCGAAATAGATATTGCTCGTAAACGAATTCAGTTGTCGATGAAAGACATTGAGTAAGTCAAATAAATTATGATATTTACAATAGCTTTTGCTATAGGAGTATTTCAATCGTTGGTATTTACATTTAAGTTTACAACGCTTCCAGTATATGCATATATTGGGTTGTTTTTGTAATATTTGTCGGCTCCGATTTATTTTATCTGTATTGTTGTTATTCTCAGAAAATATAAAACTAATCTGAAAAATAATTTCTCGGATATTGATAAAACAAATATGGATTGGATGCACAAGTTATTGCTTGTAAACATTGTTTTGTGGATGATTGATTGCCTGAATATCTACACCCTCGCAGTATAAAAAAGCAAGTTTACATATTGTTTAATGTTTATTACTTGTTCTATAAAGAACAAGGCGAAAATAGAAAATTTTATTTTCTATTTTCGCGCAAACACCTTGCGTGGGTAAGCGCAAACAATCGAGCCATAATTTTTCTGTAATATTTCAATAAATATCTCACGAAAACCTTTAAATTCGCGGCTTGCAAAATGCATATATATTAACGAT
>JAKSCO010000321.1 GCA_022360575.1 Bacteroidales bacterium
AAAAACATATTGATTAAGTATTTAATATGCGCTATTCTTTTTGTTAGCGTATCCTGTGCCGATTTAGATGTTAATCCATCTGATCGAATCTCTGCTGATGTTGCAATTACCAATATCGAAGATATGGGGCTTGCTGTAAATGGAGCTTATGATAATTTAACCTCAGGAAATTATTATCATGGCAAATATTTGCTTTTGGGTGATTTTATGGGTGATGATTTAATGAATCCGCCTATTTCTCAGAGTGGGTTACTGCTATACAATTATATATGGTCTGAAAAAAATGTAGATAATAGTTTCTATTCTTATTTGTATAGATGTATCGGAAATATTAATGATATACTAAAACGTAGCGAGTTTCTTAAAAGTGATCCTATTTATCAAACATATTGTGCCGAATTAAAAGCTCTAAGAGCATTACATCATTTTGATTTAGTAAAACTTTATGGTCCTTTATATGCAAATCTGGGTAAAGGTCAGATCAAAAGCGATGCCTTAGGTATTACTATACGAAAAGAACCCGTAATGGATATGTATGCTAAATTTAAGCGTAATACGGTAAAAGAAGTATATGAGTTTGTTGTTGATGAACTAGAAAGTTGTTTAGGTAAATTACCTATATCAAAAGAAACAAGACTTAATGAAAATGCTGCTCGATTACTACTTGCTCGTATTTACTTGTATATGGGTGATGTTAAGTTTAAGAATATTACTGATAATTACGAGAAAGCTTTAAGTTATGTTAACCAAATAAAAGGTTATTCAATTATTTCGAAAAAGGAGTATGTTGCTTCGTGGGGAAAAGATTTTAATTCAGAGTCGATTTTTGAATTACCTACTACAGTAAAAGATAATCCGGGGCAATATTCTGTCGGGAATATGGTTTCTTTCAGTTTTAAAGGAAAAAAAGATGCTTGTGCTACAAAAGATTTCATGAGCTTGTATTGTAGCGATGTACGGTTCAATATTTTCTCTAATTATAAACTTGCTGAAACGGTATATAATTTCCCAAACAAAAAATTTCCTGGCAAACAAAACGAAAGCGTAAACAACATAGCTGTTTTGCGTTATAGCGAAGCTGTTCTAATAAAAGCCGAGTGCGAATTGAAATTAAAACGACCAGCAGATGCTGCAATAACACTGAATAAGCTTCGTAGTAATAGAACAGAAGTAAAACCAAATAAATACTCGGCGGATATTACTATCGATGATATACTATATGAACGTCGTTTAGAATTATTCTGCGAAGGACATAGAGCTTGGGATTTATGGAGGAATCAAAAATCTGTGAAACGTTATTCGTCGATAGAAGAAAAACGGAAAGAAGGTCATAACGATTTCTCAGATGGTGAAATCGAATTTGATCATTATCAGACAATATATCCTATTAGCGAACAAGAAATGCAATTTGCAATAGATAAAAATCAACAAAATCCGAATTACTAAAATCTAAATCATATTATGAAAAATTTAAAAAACATTCTAATAATCATTTTATCTGTTTTAGTTCTGACTAATTGTAAAAAAGATGATGATGCTAAGCCTGAAAAAAACAAGATAAGAGCCCGGTTTGGGCAAGCTGAATATCTAATAAAAGAAAATCAAAAGACATTAAAAATTCCGATTGTAACAGATACTACATATGGCGAAAATTTAGTATTTAAAATAAAAGTAATGACTACTGATTTAGATCATCCGGCTGAGCTGAATACAAATTTTAAAATTATCGAAGCTCCTAAAACAAATACTAAAATTGCGTATTTGGATTTAAGTATCATTGATGATAACAAAAAAAATGAACCTCGTCAAGTTTATTTAGATTTAATCGAAACCGAACAATATAGCCCCGATAAAATTGCCAGATGTAAACTAACAATTCTTGATGATGATTTAAATTCGGTAAGTGACGATCATCCTCTAAAAAAAATGCAAGGATATTACAAGGCCGAAGTTACCCATAAATCAGAAGATTCAGAGAAATTTTATTCAGGAGATCCTTTATTGAAAAAGTGGGATATGACCATTGAAATTGAAGATGATAGTTACAATACAATTTATATTAGTGGAATACACGGAAGTCCAACAAAAGTTCCTTTCGAATTAGTTGAAGATGTAAGTAAGGTTGCTTGGATGTCTGGATCGAATCGATTTTTTGTGGCTCCAAAATTAAGTCGGATAAAAAATGTATTTAAAGGTCAAATCGATTTAGGAGGAGGAACAAGTGTTCTTTTAGACAATGAAGAACTCGTTGTTGCAAGTAATGTAATTTATACCGAAAATGGGACAGAATACGAAGGTGTTGTCGGGGTTTTTGTCGAAGAAAAGGCGGATCATTTATATATCCAAGATTTAATGATTGGTTATAAAGCGGCAGGGAAAGAAAAGCCATACTTACTAATCAAAGTATCTTTAAAGTTAACTAAATTATAAGATTTATTAACTCAAACAGGTGTCTGCAAATGTAAGGCACTTGTTGTAATTATTATAAATTATGAGAAAGATATTTATATTTATATTATCTCTCCTTTCTTTACAACTGCTTGCTCAGGATGATGAGTTAACTGTAAAATTAAGAAAGTATAGAGAGAAGCAAACTAAGGATTTCGAAAAATTCAGTAAGAAAAAAAGTTTTGGTTGGGATACTACTGGTGGTGTATTTAGTCGATTCAATGGTTATGTGAACGGAATACCTCAGTACGAGAAAACTTTTAATGTTAATAGTGCAAAAACAATTAATACCAATAAGCTTCACAAAGATGGAGGAGCTGGTTTAGACCTTAGTGGAAAAGGAATAAAACTATACGTATGGGATGGTGGAAAAGCTTTTGTCGAGCACCAAGAGTTCGAAGAAAGAGTAACTAATCTTGATGAAAACATACAAATATGGCATACTTCTCATGTTGCTGGAACTATAGCTGCAAAAGGAATTAACTCTAAAGCCAAAGGGATGGCTCCTAATGCTAAGGTTGTTGTTCGTGATATGTCTTTTGATGAGGATGAAATGAATTTGGCTGCAAATGACGGGCTTTATTTATCAAATCATTCTTATGGATCAAGAGCTGGTTGGGAATATATGCCTGCCGATGGTGGATGGTTTTGGTTGGGTGATCTAAATTTATCCGATAAAGAAGACTTCAAATTTGGATGGTACAACGACGAAACTCAGTTATGGGATTTAATGGCTAATGAATATCCTTTTTATACTATAGTTAAAGCTGCCGGAAATTCCAATAAGCATGGAGATACAGTTACTGTAGGTGATTTTTTTTATATTCCTAAAGGTAAATTTGATTTTGTAAAAGCTAAATCCGATCAAGAGCCTTTTCCTTGTAATGGTCCGTACGATTGTATCCCAACTCATTCTATAGCCAAAAATATAATAGTAGTAGGCGCTGTTAAACCTGTTCTTAATTATACATCGCCAGACAATGTAGAGTTGACTTGGTTTAGCTCTACAGGACCCGCTGACGATGGTCGAATAAAACCAGATATTGTTGCTGATGGGTGGGACGTTTATAGCGTGCGTGATAGAGGATATAATGATTATGGAGAGATAAGTGGTACATCTATGGCTGCTCCTGCAGTTACCGGATCTATTGCTCTACTCGAAGAGCTTTATACAAACTTATACAATTCGAAATTGACATCGGCTTTAGCCAAGGCTATTATTATAAACACAGCTCGCGAGTGTGGTAACGATCCTGGTCCTGATTATAAGTTTGGTTGGGGACTAATGAATACCGAAGCAGCTGCAAAAGCAATTCAGAATGATGAGATAATAGAGTTAATTATAAAAGATAAAATAGAGTTTGAGGTTGATGCTAAGGGAACAAAGCCCTTAAAAATTACAATTGCATGGAATGATCCTGCTCACGAAGCAATGCCTCCCGCTTTAGACTGTCGAACACCAATGCTTGTAAACGATATTGATGTAAGAGTTTCTAATGACGAAAAAACCTATCTCCCTTGGGTACTTGATGTAGAAAATCCTGAGAAAGCTGCAACTAAAGGCGATAATGTTGTCGATAATGTTGAACAAATTGTTATCCCAAATCCTTCGGGGAAATATACAATAAAGCTATCAGCAAAAAATAAAATAGCAAAAGGACAAGATGTAGCCGTTGTTATATCTGGAGTGAAAAGAGATATTAAAGTTCCGAATGCTGTAAATGTAAATGATATTGCATATAAAAAAGAATTAAAATCTTCTTTTTTTATAGAAAACTTATCTGCCGACGATATCAATTTATCAGAAATAACAGCTTCGACAAACATTAAAATCCTGAATCCTCCTTCAACTTTAAAAGCAAATCAAAAAGTTAAACTCGACTTTTTGATAAATAGCAATGAGTTAGGTTATATCAACCAAGGTATAAAAATAAAATATGGTAAAAAAATCAAAACTGTTCGTGTTACAGGTTTTGTATACACTTGTTTGCCTCAGTTTGCCGATACTTTAGATTTTGGTACTGTTAAATATAGGTATTCCAAATCATTGTATCTTACCATTGAGAATATAGGTAATGACGAAATGAAAATATCGGATATTATTTTACCTAAAGATTTTCATACGGATAGTAAAACGGCTCTGTTGCCAAAATTTGGCTCTAAATCATTTACTATAAAGTATAAGCCTAAACAAAATGCAAATATTAACGAACCCATAATTCTGATGGTTGATGGGAAAAAAATTCCTGTTTCTGTAATAAAAGCCAAATGTACAGATTATGAAGTGGGGATTGAAAATCACGAAAAAAATCAATTTAAACTATATCCTAATCCTGTAAATAATGGCGATTGTATTCACTTTCTGTTTGCAAAAGAAAAACCCATATCTGTTGGTTTGTTCAAACTTACCGGAGAAAAAATAGCAGAATATAATGCGTCGAAAGAAATGATAATTCAAACAAATGATTTATCAAGAGGAATTGTTATTGCTAAAATCAAGTTTGTCAATAAACAACAGTCTATAAAAATTATTATTAGATAAATACAGTAAAGTTTGAATAGATGAAATACTTTATAACTGAATAAAGAACACTATTTGTCAGCGCTAAGGTATTTCATCTAACAGTTCAAGCATTATATTTTATAAAAACAAGATTATCGTTGTAGAATACAATTTTCAGATAGTCGCAAAAAAACAGATATGAAACAATTGTTAATAGTACTTGGAATTCTTTTTTCAATGTGCTTGAACGCACAAGAGCAAGAAGAATTTTATAAATATACTTTCGGAGGCGGACAAGCCGACGAAATTCGAGATTTTTCTTTATCGATCGATGATAAATATATAGCATATGCCGGAGGTGCTAGCCATAATGTTGTGATTCAGAATAATGAAAATAAAAAGCTTGTAAAAGACATTTCGATGAATGCAATTGTATCGTGTGTTCAGTATACAAGCAAAAATTTAGTTGTAGGTCTACTTTACGAAAAAAAATTGAAAATTTTTAACACAAAAGATTATGCCGAAGTAAAATCGTTTGATTTAGAAGGAAAGCCTGTTAAAATGGTATATAAAGGAAAGTTTGTGTATGTAGCAACCATAACTAAAGGTTTGTATAAATTAAATTTAGAAACCTTTAGTATTAAACATATTCCTGATTTTATATATGGTTATAGTGGCTATTCGTTGCCTCCCAATAAATACAATTTGCAACGAATGTATTATTCCCCTTTAATTATTAGTAATGATGGAAATATTGTAGCAACGACTACTTTTGGAGAAGGAACTTACGTATATAATAACAAAATAGATAAAACATCTGTATGGACTGGTTTCCCCTTTAATGCATCGCGAAAAATAGGAATTTCTGACGATGGTACTCGTTTGGCCATTTATGCCGAACATTTGGAGTTGTTAGGAATGTTGTGTGTTATTGATTTAACGAATAATAAAATTCTTAATAAATGGCAATTATCATATGGTGGAGGAGGTAACTGGGCTGATCATCTGTTTTTTAATAAAACAAATGACAAAGTATATCGGCATTGGAAGAGTCATATTTTTATTGAGTATGATTTAAATGACTACAAAGAGAAAAAAATTATGGTTCCTATTAAAGGGAAAATATACTCTAGTGTAGTAAGTGGTAGATACTATTATTGTATGTCAGCCGATGGAACTTTTCTAAAACTGAATATGGATAATTTGAAGGACTACAAGTTTATAAATACAAATATGAAAGGAAATTTCCTTGTAAAAACCTCTACAAACAGTAATGTATTCTATTTACTTGATGGAAAAACAGACCTTATGGTTGAGTTAAATGTTAAGACCGAAAAATCAAAGATATTCTCTCCTAGTTCTACTGACTGTGATGGAGGGGTTGATGTTCAGTTGGCGAATAAAAAAATGTTTGCTTTGTTTGCTTTATCTCGTAATATTCATATTGCAGATTATTATAAAGGCAAATTTAGCAATGGATATACAATAAACCTTTTCGATGAATATAAACCCAATGTTTTGTTAATTAATTTTAAAATTGTTGGAGATTATTTATACATTCCCGATTACAATAGTTCTAACCTGTATGTAATAAATTATAAAACAAAACAGAAAACAAAAATAACTCTTGCCAATAAAATTAATTCTTTTGTTTTCACTCGTGATAATTTCCAGGCATATTTTGCTTGTGGTAGCGACATTTGTAAATACTCAGTTAATAAAAACAAACTTAGCTTACAAAAAACATTTGCCAATACGAATATTACTAAACCTATTTCTTCGTGGTATTACGATATGCCAGGCTCCATACAACTAAACAACAACGATACGAAACTATTTTATATAGATACTTTAAAAAAGAAATTAACCTGTTTAGACCTAAACTCAGGAAAAAGATTTGGAATGAGAATTTATGCTAATGGTTCACTCTTTACACTCAACTCCGATTGTAGTTATGCCATGACCTTGAATTTGAATGCGAACGGTGTTATTGCAAAAATATTTAATAACAAAATAGAAAAGGTTGGTGATGTTCCTACAGAAGTTTTTTTTGAACTAAAAAGTTTTGGATACGACAATCAGACAGCTAAATTTTGGTATTATGGAAATTCTTTAGTCGAAATAGATCCAATTGTAATGAAACATAAAGAGTTGCACTCGGGCGGAGGTACTATTGTTTGTAAAAGAGCCGAAAAGCTTTGGATGCAAAGAGGTATGAGTTTAAATGGTATGTATGCTGGTGATTACTGGGAAATGCAATATTATGATGAAGATAATAAGATCAAAAAGAAGAAAATGAACGGTATGTTGCGTGATTATTTTATTGCTCCGAGTACTAAAAAACCCGTTTTTATGTTTTCGACACCTGATATTATGATTGATTTTTGCAAGTCGGTAAAAACTTCGAGCAACGAATTGAACCCAGAGAAAAGTATGGTAAAAGTTTATCCAAACCCATCGAGAGGAATTGTATACATTGATTTGGGTAAGGAAGAAAATGCCTTTATAACCATTTATAATTCAATAGGTGTTCCGGTAAAGCAAATAAACTCCCATTCGAAAAGTCTTATAAATATTGATTTAACAGGAATAGATTCTGGAATGTATTTTATAAAAATCGATACCACAAAACAATCAATTACAAAACAAATTTTATTAATCTAAAAATATGTATTTATGAAAAATTTATTTTATTCAATAATTGCTTTATTGATGTTTTTTTCTTCGTGTAAAAAAGATGAAAAAACAGTTGTTGAACTAGCATCATTTTCGTACGGTACAAGCGAGTACAATGTATTGGTCGGAAAAGGAGCAAAATCGGTAAAAGCAACTGTAGCTCCTAAAGAGGCTAAATATTTCTTCCAGTTAGAAACTATAACAAAAAATGGAGCTGCATTTGATAATAAAAAAAACGATTTTATTCTTAATAAAGAAACTGGATTGGTTGAGATTGATAAAACCAATCAATTAACCGAGGATGTTTATGCAGTAAAAGTAAAAGTTATTAATAGTAACGACGAAAAAGATTTTAAAACAGCTAGCCTAACATTTAATTTAATTAAAAAACAAGACTTGCAATCGGTAAGCTATAGTAAATCAAGTTATACTTTACTAAAAGGAAAATCAATTGTTATCGAAGCTCCTGTTGTCGACCCTCAAGGAATTCCTTTGCTTAATACAATTAGTATATTAAAAGAAGGAAAGAAAATTGAAACAGATGAAATAAAAATAAACGATGATGGTTCAATTTCGATAAGCGAAAATAATAATCTGGAAGCAGGAACTTATTTGTTAACAATTAACGCTGTTAATAAGTGGGACGAAACAGATAAGTATGTTAATGAGATTGGATTAAAAGTATATAACAAATTAGAATCAATTGTATATCCTACTAAAAAATATACTATCGAATCAGGACAAGGATTAAATGTAAACAAGCCTGTAGTAAATCCAAAATCAGTCGAAGTAGTTTTTTTAATTGAAAAAATCGAGAAAAACAATAAAGAAGTTAATCTTCCTGAAGTTTTGATTGCTGATGGAAAAATATCAATCCCTTGGTCAAATCGAATTCCTGAGGGGGTTTATACCATAACAATAAGAGCAACGAATGCAAACGATGATCAAAATGTTGTTACTACAAAAATACAAATAATAGTAACCAAGCCCTCAACAGATCCTCCTGTTATTTATTATCCTATAAAACCTCATGTCTATACTAAAGGTCAGGAATATAAAATCCCAGCTCCGACTGCCGAAAGTGAAGGTTGGGAATTTGAACTAAAGGAAATAATCGAATGGCAAAATAACGGAATGAGTGAAGAATATTTAGGTTCCGATATTGTTTTAAATGCCGATGGAAGTGTTACTGCCAAAAAAGGAAATACTCTTACAGGTTCTACCTACGAAATTCATGTTATAGCTTCAAAAGGCACAGAAAACGTAGCAATAGTAGTTTATCTTAATTCTCCAAATGCACATATAAGAATGAGTGCGTATGCTGATATCCCTGCAATGGGAGGAGTGGAAATTGATACTTCAATTAGTTATTCTTTTAATCGAATAACGATTATTCCTAATAATTTATCTAATATGAAAATTAAGATGGGAAAAGTTGAAATTAACGATAATATTTCTTGCTACGAGCTTTTCGATTGGGAAAAAGCAGGAATAATACTTGATGAAAAAACAGGACAACTAATTATTCCTGCCGATGCTTTGCCTCGTGAGTATAAGTCTAAAACTTTAGGATTTGTTTTGGCTAATTATATATTTAATGTCGAATTTCATTGGACCGATGATGGAAATGATTTTTATAATGCTCAATTTAGATTAACCTGCAAATAAAAATAAAGAGGTTTCTGTAAAATCTTGTCTTTTAAAGAAACCTCTTTGCCCTAATATCATAAAATTATTGAGATGTACAACCAATTTATAATTACTCTAAAAATAAACAAGGCATATCTACATTATTCATAAATCTGGTATTCTTTTAATCCTAGAAAAATAACTGATTTCTGAAAATTAATATAAATTAACCATAAATTTAATAAGCATGAAAAAATATTTAATTTACGTATTGAGTCTATTTGTTATTTTGTCTTCGTGTAAAGATGACGATGATCCCAAACCTATCGGAAAAATAGCCAATATTAAAATAGAGAAAAACACCCAAAACTTATTACTGACTTGGGATGCGTTTAAAAACACTAAAACCTATAAGGTAGTAGTAAATGATACCGAGTCCGAAATACTAGCAAAGAACAAATTTGTATTACAAAACTTAAAAACCGAAAATACAATAATTGTTAAAGCATTTAGTAATAGTGATGCAAGCAAAAAAATAGCCGAAGGTCAAATATCATATCATTATGAAAAACCAAGCCTTGGAAAGATTAAAAATATTAGAGTAGAAAAAGTCAACGACAAACTCATCGTAAAATGGGATGCTTTCGATAATGCAAAAACATACAAAGCAATTGTAAACAATGTAGCTTCTGAAATAACTAAAAAAACAGAGCTTGCTCTTACAAATTTAAAATCCGAAAACAAAATAAATATAGAAGCATTTAAAGATGACAAAGCAACAAAGAAAATAGCCGAAGGTCAAATATCTTATCAACACAAAGAAAAATATGGAAAAATAAACAATATCCGAGTAGAGGGTAACGATCCTTGTGTTGTTATATGGGATAAATACGAAAAAGCGTTTAGTTATAATATTATTTATAACAACGATACTTCAGTAACTGTTGATACCAAAAAGGTATTAGAAATCTATGAGGAATACAACGCTATAAAAATCGAAGCATTTAAAGATGATAAAAGAAAAGAAAAAATCGCCGAAGGCGAAATCAAGTATCATAATACAGTTGCTAAATTGCAAAATATTAGAGTAGAAAACATATATAACCAATTTTTCTTATTATGGGACAATATCGAAAATGCAAATTATTATACAGTAGCAGTTGGTGGCATGCCAGTGAAAGTAAATAAACCTAAATTTGAACTAACTCAGTTTATGCAAACTAAATACAAAGCCATAATCAGAGCTTATGATGAAACAGGACTTTTAATCGCAAAATCAAAATATGAATTTCTTTGTCCAGAGCCTGTTTATGCAAGTATTAAAAATATTAAAGTTGCGAAAAAAGACGATGCCTACACTCTAAAATGGGATGCAATAGAGGCTACTGCCAACTATAAAATATTAGTTAATTCAGTCGAATTTACATCTACTACTAACCAAAAGCAAATTACATTTACTCAGCCCGAAAATCGAATTTTAGTTGAGGCATATCATAACAATGGTAAAAAAATAGCCGAAGGTCAAATAGATTATACAGCTATTTTTATTAAAACAATTGAAAATATCATAGTAAAAAAACAAAACGAAAAATTTGTTATTAATTGGGATGCTTTAGCAGGTAGTGATAAATACAATGTTATAATCAATAATGTTCTGGCAAGTTCAGTTACTGAACCTAATCATACAGTAAATACTTTAAATGAAAATGACATTATAAAAATTGAAGCATACAAAGGTGACGATAAAATAGGGATAGGGCAAATAAAATATGCTATTAATTCCAACAATATTGAAGGAACCAGCTGGGAGTGTCGCCACACCTCTGAAATGACAGGAAAAGAAGAAGTGTACACATTAAGATTTAAAGAAAATATGAAAGTATTAATTAACTATGGAGATGGAGATATTGAATATACTTACACCTTTAATGAAAATACCCAAAAAGGAGAAATTGATCCAGGAGGAATGGTTTCAGGAGATTTCGAAATTAACAACAATTGGACAGTTTTAACTTATCGCAATAACGAATACAAGAAAATAGATTAATTTGATTATAATTTAGCGCAGGAAATTTTCTTGCGCTATTTTATTTAAAATATCCTAAAAAATACTGACAAGATGTCCGTTCTAATTTTTAGGAGCCCATTTTAACTCTTAGGAGCCCATTTGACTGCCAAGATGTCCATTTTAACCTCTAGGAACCCATCCAAACTACTTAGGAACCCATTTTGACTTCTAGGAGCCCATCCAAACTGCTTAGGAGTCCATTTTGACTTCTAGGAGCCCATCTAAACTACTTAGGAGTCCATTTTGACCTCTAGGAGCCCATTTAAACGCTTAAACTAGTTTAACCAGCTATGAATTCATTATTATATGCAAATGTAATTCCCTAAAAATCATTGTCAGGTAACGAATTTACTCTTGATGTAAAATGCCAATCCTGATTAATTAAACTACAATAAGAATTTATAAGCTTACTTTTTTATATCCTTATATATAAGTAAAATCATTCATGATGATAATTTTTTCGTTAAACTTCACTAATTTTGAGAGATTTTTAATAAATAACAGTGTATTATGAGTTCAACACGTCAAAATAAAATAGAGAGGTTGCTTCAACGTGATTTAGGGGATATATTTCAGAAGGGTACAAGCACTTTATTTAAAGGAAAAATGATAACTGTAACTGCGGTTCGGATATCTCCAGATTTATCTGTAGCTAGGATATATTTAAGTCTGTTTCCTGTCGATGATAAAAAAGAGTTTATTGATTATATAAATAGTGTCGAAGGACAAATCCGATTTGATCTAGGAAAGAGAGTTCGACACCAGTTGCGTAAAATTCCTGAACTATCATTTTTCGTTGATGATTCTTTGGATTATATTGATAATATTGATAAATTATTGAAATAGAATAAGTAAATCTATTGATTAAGCATGAAATACGACCCCATAAAATTTTCTTTAGGCAAAATTTTTAACCGAAAGCCTTTCTTACGAAAACTATTTTATCGATTACTCGATCTTTTATTATTACGTGCTTGGCATATAAAAAAGCATATAAAAAAATGGAATAAAACATTAAGTAATACAGTTAATATTCTTGATGCAGGTTCTGGTTTCGGACAATATGCATATTTTTTATCGAAACAATCGTTAAAATGGAATATTCTTGGAGTTGATGTTAAACAAGAGCAAATAGATGATTGCAATCGGTTTTTTAAACAAATAAATCGTTCCGAAAATGTAAAATTTCAATATGCCGATTTAACCAAATTTTCAGAGAATCAGAAATTCGATTTAATTCTTAGCGTTGATGTAATGGAACATATACTCGAAGATGTTAAGGTGTTCAAAAATTTCCATCAATCAATGAAAAAAAATGGAATGTTGCTAATATCAACACCATCAGATCAGGGTGGTTCCGATGTGCATCACGATCACGAACACTCTTTTATCGACGAGCACGTGCGCGATGGTTATAACATCGATGAAATAAAGCAGAAACTAGAAATAGCCGGATTTAAAAACATTGAGGCAAATTATTCTTATGGATCTTCAGGAAAAATATCCTGGAAACTCTCAATGAAATGGCCTATTTTAATGTTAAATAAAACAAAACTCTTTTTTGCAATATTGCCAATATATTATATTGTGACATATCCAATAGCTTACATCTTAAATTATATCGATGTAAGAGTTTGTAATAAAACAGGAACCGGACTAATTGTTAAAGCATATAGAGAGTAAATTGAATTTCCCATTTTACATATCGAAACGATATTTAATATCGAAAAAATCGAAAAATGTCATAAATATTATTTCATTAATTTCGATTATAGGAGTAACTATTAGCACAGCTGCATTGATAATTGTTTTGTCGGCATTTAATGGTTTCGACGACTTACTTAGATCAATGAACGATTCGTTCGATCCCGATTTAAAGATAACGCCTTCTGTCGGAAAAGTATTCTCTGCCGATGACAGTCGAATACAGAAAATTCGCAATCACAAATCTGTTTTATTTGCAGCCGAAACTCTTGAAGAAAATGCCCTGTTAAAATACGACAAACAACAATATATCGCTACAGTAAAAGGAGTAAGCGATAACTTTGTAAAGGTTAGCGGAGTTGATACTATGCTGATGATAGGAGAGTATATTTTAGAAAATAAAGGAATTCCGTATACAATCGTTGGGCAAGGGGTTGCTACGGCTCTTTCGCTAAACATTAATTATATCGACCCCATTGTTTTGTTTGTTCCTAAGCGTAATGCTAAGATAACATCCAACCCAAGCAAAGCTTTCAATCGCAATTACATATTTCCTTCGGGAGTATTTTCTATACAACAAGAATTTGATACAAAATACATAATAGTTCCTATTTCATATGCTCGTAAGCTATTTAACTACCAGAACGATTTAAGTGCTCTCGAAATAAAAATAAATCCCGAGGCAAATCTTAACAATGTTCAAAAAGAATTTAAAGCCATTTTAGGCGAAGATTTTCAGGTCAAAAACCGTTATCAACAACACGAGGCATTTTATAAAATTATGAAATCCGAAAAGTTCTATATCTTTATGATTTTGACATTTATATTTATAATTTCTTCATTTAATATAATCGGTTCGTTAACAATGTTAATCATAGATAAAAAAGAAGATATACTTACATTTCGTAATTTGGGTGCTAGTATAAAAACAATCCGACAAATCTTTTTAAACGAAGGATGGTTAATTACTTTAGTTGGAGCTGTATTAGGTCTAATTATAGGCTTTATAGTTTGTTGGGTTCAACTTAAATTTGAGATTGTAAAGCTCGGGGCAGCAGGTTCGTTTATTATAGATGCTTACCCGGTAAAAATGATCTGGTATGATTTTCTGGTAATTTTATCTGTTGTAGGATTAATTGGATTCTTAGCGTCTTGGTATCCTGTTCGATATCTTACAAGAAAATATATAATTCAAGAATTGGATCGAATTTAGTATTTTAGTATTAAATTATAGAAAGTTGTTAACAATTAATAATGATATTTTTTGATTAGAGAATTTAAATGTTGATAAAAAAAAGAACTAAAACCTATATAGAGTGATATTTTTGAAACAAAAAAAATGCTTAAGCCGTTTATAATTATTAACATTGTAGATGCTTTATTAACAATTAGGTTTAAAAAAATAGCTCATGCCAAAAAAAATGAGATCTTTTATTGTTTTATTAATCACTGTTTTTATTTGTGGTTTGTCTGTAAAACCAGCTTTCTCAGATGATTTGTATTGGATAAATGGAGGGGGGTACTGGAATAATTCAAAACATTGGTCATTAAGTTCGGGAGGAGAATCTTGTAATCGAATTCCTACTAAAAATGATAATGTTATTTTTGATAATAACTCATTTACTGGAAATGGGCAAAAAATAATTATTAATGATAAAACATTCTGTAACGATTTTCATTGGAATGTTACTAATTATGAGGCTACATTAAAAAGTAGTTTTTTCCTTTTTAGAGGTATTACTAAAGCCGAGGTAAATATTGGAGGAAATTTATTCATTAATGATGGATATGTTGATGATTATCACGGGAAATTTAATTTCTCTTCAAGTGGGCGAGTAAATCTATTTATTGAACCTGAAATTAATGGAGATATCAATGTAAATTGTAAAGGTAAGGTTATTGTCGAATCTGATATCCGTACTTATGGTATTGTAAATGTTATTGCTGGCGAGTTGGATTTAAATAAAAAAGAAATAAAAACCAGCTCTTTTGTTAGTTCTGGAAACAACCAGCGGAAGATAAATTTTAATGAATCAAGAATAATTGCCGATGAAGTAGACTTCTCTGATACACGCAATTTAAAATATATTGGCGACAAAATACAAATCGAAATTCCAAAGGGATATAATAAAAGAGAAATCCGAATTGGAAACTTACCAATATCAATATTGCGTTCAGGAACGAGGGCTCCTTTAGCTCAAGATTCTATTACGTCAACTAATATTACTTGTTATAACCAAACAACAGGAACTGTTACAATAGCCATTTCAGGCGGAACGGCTCCTTATACTTATTCTTTGTATCGTACTCCAGAATTGTCATTAATATCATCAGCTAATTTTTCAGATACTGTATATACGTTTAATAATGTTGCTGCTGCTAGTTATGTTGTCCGTGTCGAAGATTCAAATTTCGGAATAATACAGACTTCGCCCGAAACTGTTTCAGAACCTGCACGATTGATGGCAGGAAATATTACTATTAATAGTGGATTATCTTGTTTTGATGGGAGTGATGCTGAACTTCAAGCTGCAGCTTCGGGGGGAACACCTCCATATACATATCAATGGCAAGAAGATATAGGAGGAACATGGACTAACTTGACGGGTGAGACTTCTAATGTGTTGAGTAATATTGGTCAAGGTATTTATCAGGTTCGTGTAAATGATCAAAATAGTTGTGGTCCGGTTTCTTCTCAAAAAGTTTTTAATAAAGCATTTGAACCTTCTCTTGTTCCTGATTCAATTTCAATAACTGGAGTTTCTTCTACAAATACTTGTTCTGGTGTTAATTTGGGATCAATAACAATAAGTGCTACCGGAGGAACAGGAACAATGTCGTATGCCATTGTTCGAACAAGTGATTCTGATTCAACAAACAATTCAACGGGTGTATTTAATAATCTACAGGCCGATACTTACAGAGTTTATGCTATTGATGCAAATGATTGTGCGAAAAGAGAATCTGATGTTACAATAAACTCTTTAGCAAGTCCAACAGCAAATATTACTCCCGATCCTGCAAATGCTTGCCCTGGTATGGCTTTGGCATTAAACGGAAATCCTGTGCTTGGTGATGGAACTTCTTTTGTTACTCACGCGTGGACCGGAACTGGGGCTGATTCTCTTGATAATACTGCAATTCAGAATCCTAACTTTACAAACTCTACAGCAGGAAATTATAATTTAACATATACAGTTACAGATGATAATGGTTGTTCTGGTTCTGATAATATTGTTGTAGCTGTTGGTGATACAGTTGTACCTGCAGTAGCGTGTCAAAATATAACGGTACAACTTGATACTACAGGAAATGTATCGATTACAGCAGCTCAAATTAACAATGGTTCTTCTGATAATTGTACAAATACAGCTGATCTTATTTTAACAGTATCACCCGATAGTTTTAGTTGTGCCGATATAGGACCTAATCCGGTTATTTTAACCGTAGAAGATGCGTCAGGTAATTCGTCAAGTTGTACATCAACTGTGACAGTTTTGGATAGGCTTCCTCCAATACCAAGCTGTAAAAATATAACCGTTAATCTAGATAGCACAGGAACAGCTTTAATAACTCCGGCTGATATAAATGATGGTTCTTTTGATAATTGTACAGATATAGCTGATCTTATTTTAACAGTATCACCCGATAGTTTTAGTTGTGACCAAATAGGATCTCGTCAGGTTATTTTAACCGTACAAGATACGTCAGGTAATACGTCAAATTGTACATCAACAGTGACAGTTTCGGACATGATTACACCAGTGATATATTGTCCTGACGATACAGCAGTAAATGCCCAAGGGTCTTGTTCAGCAAATGTAAATAATTTATCCCCATTAATAGTTGATAATTGTGGTTCTTCATTGACTCCAACTTGGACAATGACAGGAGCAACTGTAGGCACAGGCACAGTAGATGTTTCAGGAAGTACATTTAGTGGAGGATCAACAGAAGTTACTTATACAGTAACAGATGGAGGAAACAATACGCACAGTTGTTCTTTTTATGTAACAGTAAACGATACGATTCCTCCAGTCCCAGGGTGTAAAAATATAACCGTTTATCTAGATAGCACAGGAACAGCTTTAATAACTCCGGCTGATATAAATGATGGGTCTTCAGATA
>JAKSCO010000345.1 GCA_022360575.1 Bacteroidales bacterium
AACGATTTACCCCACAGAAATTTCATATTAAAAAACTCAAAGAAATATTTATCAACTCTAAGATACGGAACTGTAATTTGCCTTTCACCTCCATCGGTAAAAGTCGAAAACGAACCTACATTATTTATTTTACTCGATGTACGTGTTATATCTAATATATCGGGATTTTCGAGCAATTGGTCTCTAAAACTATCAAAATGTTTGAAAATAATAGGGTTTAAACTAGTATATACAATTTGTTCTACATCATATCCCGGATTGGTTGATGTTATAAATTTCAATTGTTTTTTCACAACCAAAGTTCCTATTATCAGAAATACCGAAATACTAAACTGTATAATTGTTAGTACTTTTCTGAATAAGTTTCCTGATTTTCCTTTTGTATATTCTCCTTTTAAAACCTGAATCAAATTAAAATTAGTTATACTATACGATGGGAACAATGCAGTTATAACACCTAAAACTATAGGTACTACAATTAACGAAACAAGTATTAAGTTAAACGAATATGGAATTTTTATATCAAGATTTGTTAGATCTCTAAAATAAGGCAAGGTAGACTCAATTAATAATACTGAAAGAGTTATAGATATTAACGATATTAGAATTCCTTCGAACAATATTAGTCTGATTAACCGATTTCGATTAGCTCCCATTATTTTTCGGATAGCTAAAGCTTTAAATTTATTCGATGCAGTTGCAGTAGAAATATTAATGTAATTAATGCAGGCAATAAATAAAACAAAAACAGCAATGATTGAAAAGATAAGAATATGACTCTTTTTTCCGTGTTGATGATAATCAACTATCTCGGTTAAATATATCGAACTGTAGGGTCGCAGAACTTGTTTTGTCTTTTTTTCTGCATATTCTTTTTTTACATTATGGACCAAAACAGTTCGGTCGACCAAAATACCATCTAACTTTTTCCGCACAGAATCAACCGACACTCCTTCTTGTAACAAAAAAAATGTTTCGTACGACCATCGATTCCATCTTTTATGCATTTCAGGTTTTTTGTAGTAAATAGGCTCAAACTGGAGAGGTATTATAGCATCGACAAACAACGACGAATTACCTGCAAAATCTTTCATTAAAGCAATTACTTCTAAATTTGTATTTCCTCTGTAAGTTATTATTTTTCCTATAGGATTTTCTTTGCCGAATATTTTCTTAGCCAAACTTTCGGATAATATAATTGAGTTTGGATTATCAAAATCTTCTTTCGAAATTTTATTTAATAAAGGGTAATCAAAAATATCGAAAAAATCATAATCGACAAGAGCAATATAACCATTTACACCTTGTTTAATCTCGGTCGCATTTTCGGGTTGATAACAAAGTAATCCAGAACAATATCTCATTCTAGTAGCCTTTTCTATTTCCGGAACCTTGGGTTTGTAAAGATCTAAATATGTAGCAGGAGTTATTCCTCCAAAATTATTTTCGAGTCGGTATATCCTATCAAGCTTCTTATGAAATTGATCTACGTTTTTTTGATGCGAAACATACAAAATTATTAAAGCAAAAACTGTAAGTCCTATCGACATTCCTAAAATATTAATTATAGATTGTAAAGGATATGCTTTAAATTGTTTTAAACTCCACTTTATATTATACAATACGTTCATATTTTAAAAATTTAAATTTTATATTTATTTTTTCGTAATATCTTTTCTAATTCAAAACAGTTAAACACT
>JAKSCO010000273.1 GCA_022360575.1 Bacteroidales bacterium
CTTTAATTATGCTTAATTACATGTCTAAAAAAACATCATGTTTTTTTAGTTGAGAGAAAGATTATTTCTAAAACACTTTAGCAACAATCTTTTGTAGGTCAAGAAAATATCTATTATTTAATAAATATTTATCTTGTTTTTATCGATCAGCAACTTCAAATTCATCGTTATCCGAAGGATACTTTAGCGTAACAGGAAGATCTGGAGGAAAATTTGGTGTTGGAGTTACTCCACCTTCATCATTATCTGAAGGGTGCTTCATTGTAACTACAATTCCTCCTCCTTTTACATCAGAAGTTTCAATCTGATTTTCTAAAAAATTAGCAAAAAATGGTTTCTTTTTCATAATAGTAAATTTTTGTGATTAATACATTACAAGATTACTTATAATATATAATTACACAAAAAAATTCCATATGATATATATCACTTTTGTTTGTTTTCCTCAAATAAACTATAAACATATTTTATGTTTCCTGTGTTAGAGTCGTAATTTGTTTTTTTACACATAAAAATAGTTAAGACATTTAATTTAATAGTCTGTTAACGAATATTTTTTTTTTACTTAAATGTATTGATGATTTTTGTAATTTCGTACCGTTTCAAAAAAATATCGAGATGAGTATATTAATAAAGAATATAAAGAGCTTAATAAACGTAGAATCCACCCCACGTAAGTGGGTTGCTGGTGCCGATATGCAAAATCTAAATACGATTGAAGATGCATATTTACTAATAGAAGATGACCAAATAAGTGATTTCGGTAAAATGTCAGATTTAGATATAACTGATTTCAAAGGAGAGATAATTGATGCTACAGGCAAAATGGTTTTTCCTTCATTCTGCGATTCACATACTCATTTGGTTTATGCTGGTAGTCGTGAAATAGAGTACGGAGATAAAATTAGAGGTTTATCGTACGAAGAAATAGCTAAACGAGGAGGAGGGATTTTAAATTCAGCTAAATTATTACATGATACTTCTGAAGATTCTCTTTACGAACAAGCCTTAGCTCGAATTAATGAGATTATTCGTTTCGGGACAGGTGCCGTTGAAATAAAAAGCGGATATGGATTAACTGTTGAAGATGAGTTAAAAATGCTTCGAGTAGTAAAACGCTTAAAAGAAACAACACCAATTACTATAAAATCTACTTTTTTAGGAGCTCATGCTGTACCTGCAGAATATAAGGACCGTCAAGATGAATATGTTGATTTGATTATAAACGAAATGATTCCGATAATTGCAGCCGAAGATTTAGCTGATTATGTTGATGTATTTTGTGATAAAGGATTTTTTACGGTAGAACAAACCGATAGAATCTTAATGGCAGGAATGAAATATGGTATGCGTCCTAAAATTCATGCCAACGAGTTAGATTATTCGGGCGGAATACAAGTAGGTGTTAAATATAATGCTTTATCAGTAGATCATCTTGAATTTACAGGCAAGGATGAAATAAACGTTTTACTTGATTCAGAAACGATGCCTACTTTATTGCCTGGTGCGGCATTCTTTTTAGGAATGATTGATCCTCCTGCTCGTAATATGATAAATGCAGGATTACCAGTTGCTTTAGCTTCTGATTATAATCCAGGATCATCACCATCAGGAAATATGAAATTTGTAATGTCGCTTGGGACTATAAAATTACGAATGTTACCCGAAGAAGTAATACATGCTGTAACAAGTAACAGTGCTTATGCTATGGGAGTACATAATGAATTAGGAAGTATTGCTAAAGGAAAACGTGCAAATGTTTTTCTAACCAAAGAAATTCCTACTTATGATTTTATGCCTTATGCATATACTACCGATTTAATTGATACGGTAATTTTAAATGGAAAAGTTATTAATTAATAATATAATTATTACGCAAAACAATGAAACAATTAATAGAATGTGTTCCTAATTTTAGCGAAGGAAACAATATGGATATTATCAAGCAGATTACTGATCAAATAGAATCTGTTGAAGGTGTAAGTTTGTTAGATGTTGATCCAGGACAGGCAACCAATCGTACTGTAGTTACAATGGTTGGTACTCCTGATGAGGTTTGTGAAGCTGCATTCCGTGCTGTAAAAAAAGCTTCGGAGCTAATTGATATGAGAAATCATAAAGGAGCTCACCCTCGTTTTGGAGCTACTGATGTTTGTCCATTGGTACCCGTTGCAAATATTACTATGGAAGAGACAGTTAAGTATGCACATAAATTAGCAAAACGAATTGGTGAAGAACTTAATATTCCTATTTATTGTTATGAGGATGCAGCATTAATTGACGAGCGTCAAAATTTAGCAGTTTGTCGTGCTGGTGAATACGAAGGATTAAAAGACAAATTATCGAAACCTGAATGGAAGCCTGATTTTGGTCCTGCAGAGTTTAATGCAAAGGCTGGAGTTACTGCTGTAGGAGCTCGCGATTTCTTGGTTGCTTATAATGTTAATCTCAATACAACATCAACACGTAGAGCTAATGCAATTGCTTTTGATGTTAGAGAGAAAGGTCGTGTTAAGCGCGAAGGAAATCCAGTAACAGGAAAAGTAGTTTTAGACGAAAAAGGAAAAAAAGTATGGGTTCCGGGTTCGTTAAAATGTGTAAAAGCAATCGGGTGGTTTATTGATGAATATGGGGTAGCTCAAATTTCAATGAATTTGACAAATATTAGTAAAACTCCTGTTCATGTTGCTTACGATGAAGTTTTCAAAAAAGCTCTTGAAAGAGGAATTCGTGTTTCTGGGTCAGAATTGGTAGGATTAATTCCTTTACAAGCAATGATTGATGCTGGAAAATATTTCTTACGTAAACAAAATCGTTCGGTTGGTATTCCTGAAAAAGAAATCATTAAAATAGCAGTTAAATCTTTAGGTTTAGATGATTTATATGAATTTAAGCCTGAGGAGAAAATTATAGAATATAAATTAGCTGCTGACGAGAATAAGAAGAAATTAGTTGATATGACATTAACTGATTTTACTGATGAAACAGCTTCAGAATCTCCTGCTCCAGGTGGAGGATCGGTTTCTGCTTATATGGGGGCAATGGGTGTTGCTTTAGGAACTATGGTTGCTAACTTATCATCGCACAAGCGTGGTTGGGATGAACGTTGGGAAGAATTCTCAGACTGGGGCGAAAAAGGAATGAAGTATCAATCAGAATTAGTACGTTTAGTTGATGAAGATACTGATGCATTTAATAAGATTATGGATGCATTTGGTTTACCTAAAAAAACCGACGAAGAAAAAGCTGCTCGCAAACAAGCAATACAGGATGCTACTAAAAATGCAATTATGATTCCTTTCAGAGTAATGGAGGTTTCGTTTAAGGCATTAGAAGTTGTTAAAGCTATGGCCGAAACTGGAAATCCAAATTCAGTATCGGATGCAGGTGTTGGTGCATTAGCTATTCGTTCGTGTGTTAAAGGAGCATTCTTAAATGTTAAAATTAACTCAGGGGACCTAGATGATAAAGATTTTGTTAAATCAATCATCGAAAAAGGAAACGAAATAGAAAGAAAAACAGAAGAATTAGAAAAAGAAATTTTACAAGTTGTAGAATCGAAATTGTAGATTCTTATAAAAACATAAAGCAAAGGCTGTCTTTATTTAATAGAGGCAGCTTTTTTTAGATTATTCCGAAATCTTTAATAATAAGTATTCAAATAAATATTTGTGGCATCTTTTTTGTTTTTATGGACATGTATAATACCTAAAAAAAATAATATGAAAACAACTTTAAAATTTATCTTTGGACTACTTTTCCTTGTCTTAGTTTCATGTAAAAAAGAAGATGATCCACACATCGGAGGCTTTTTAGAAGCAAATCTTTTAAATTCCTCAATAACACATTTCGATTTTTATTGTTCTTTTTTAAAACCTATAGAGAACTCAGATGCTATTATTGATATTAAATGGGATACAAGGAAAGAAGATGTTTATAAAAAATACAAATCGCAAGAGTTATTGCCAGGGACGTATATGTTTTTTTATAAAATTGAAAAACGAACAGGAAAAAAATTTGATGATCCAGAATTAAGTAATCTTAAAAAAGAAACTATTCAAATATTTCCAGACAGAACAGTTAAAATTAAACCCTCATTCAAAGATGAGGAATAATATCCTAATAGTAGGATGTTTGCAAAGAGGTTGTCACAAAAGGCAACCTCTTATTTTTTATTCTTTCTGTAAATGTTTGTTTTCGTAAGTAAAACTTGATAATAAATTGAAGAAGGTTTCCTTGAATTTAATACTTTTATAGTTTTTTAAAATTACAAGGATTTCTGATTGTATGAGCAAAAAAGAACTAATTGTCGGGATTGTCAATCATCCTTTATTTGGGTTGATAATGGTTCCGTATATAATTACAATTAAACATAATCATGGATTTTATAATATTGATGTTAGAATTACTCAACTAAACATTGATAAATATATTTCTGAATTTTCGGACAAGGAGAGACAATTAATAAAATTGATTGATGAATATAGTGATCAGAATTTACATAAGATTTTCGCAAAGAAGAAAACCCAAACAACTGTCGATTTTATATCGAAATTGAAACCTGATTATATTGCTACTCATATAAGACCATTTATCGAGAAACGTTTAGTGAAATGTACCAACCTAATTCATGATATGGATATAGGTGTTTATTTTAAAGAAAAACCTAAATACATTGATTCGAATGATATAGTTAATATTGCACGAGGAAAAGCTAAATCTATTTTTAATATATCAAAACTAGAAAACGAAAGCCAATATTATTTAACAATACGACATGATAAGAAAGAAATTAGCTTACTCGAGAAATCAGCTTTTATTTTAACCGAAAATCCTTGTAGAATAATAATCGATAATTGTCTTTATGTTTTTGATGATATTAATGCTAAAAAACTTCTTCCGTTTTTTAAAAAAGATTGTATTCATATCCCAAAATCATCGGA
>JAKSCO010000213.1 GCA_022360575.1 Bacteroidales bacterium
TGAAAAATAAAAACGCACAAGAATGAGAATTGTATTTTCGACTCTGCTAATAGTGTTTGCAAGTATGCAGATATTTGCGCAGAATGAGGTGAAGGACAGTACTAAAAATCTGTCACACCAACGGAATGACGAGGTGGCGATTATCACATTGTCTTCGGATGATTTGAATGAAGATGAGCAATCACAGGACATTTCTGGCCTTTTGCGCTCTTCGAGGGATGTATTTGTGTCAACTTCCGCTTACACCTTCAGCCAAGCCCGTTTTAGACTTAGAGGTTACGATGGCAGATACACTAAAGTAACTATCAACAACATGGAGATGAACAACATGGAATCTGGCCGTGCTTACTGGAGCAACTGGGGTGGATTAAATGATGTTGTTAGAAACAAAGACATTACCAATGGTTTGGCAAGTAATGATTATGCATTTGGAGGAATTGGTGGACACACTAATATTACTTTAAGAGCATCTCAAGACAGAGCTCAAACACGTGTATCTTACTCAATGGCTAACAAAAGCTACAGAAACCGTTTAATGTTTGTTCATAGTACTGGACTTATGGATAATGGATGGGCATTCACTGTTTCTGGTTCTAAACGTTGGTCAGAAGAAGGTTATGTGGAAGGTTCGTTCTACGATGCTTACTCATACTTCCTTTCTATCGAAAAGAAACTTAACGAAAATCATAGCTTAGGTTTAGTCGGATTTGGTGCTCCTTCACGCCGTGGAAAAACAGGAGTTGCTACTCAAGAAGCTTACGACCTAACAGGTAACAACTTCTACAATCCTTATTGGGGTTACCAAAACGGAGAAAAACGTAATTCAAGAGTTAGTAATTATCACCAACCAAAAGTGTTATTAAATCACTATTGGGATATTGATGACAAACAGAAACTAACAAGTGGAGTAACAATGACATTTGGACGTAGTGGTTCTACCCGTCTTAACTGGTATGATGCTGCTGATCCCCGCCCTGATTATTACAAAAACCTACCTTCCTACTGGGAAAACGATCCTGCAATGTTCGATTACTACACAAATTTATGGCAGAATAATCCAGCTGCTTTACAACTTGATTGGGATAGTTTCTACTTTGCAAATAGCAAAAACCTTTATACTGTGCAAAATGCAGAAGGTATTGAAGGCAATGATGTAACTGGTAACCGTGCAAAATACATAATTGAAGAAGCACGACAA
>JAKSCO010000111.1 GCA_022360575.1 Bacteroidales bacterium
GAATACACAAAAGGGATTTTTGATTTTAACAAACTAATAAAAAACGATACTCGTATCGAGAAAGTTATTTTACCCTTAAGAGATGGATTAACACTAATTCGTAAATTATAAAATATTCTGTATTTTTTAATTGTTATATACTTGCGTAATAATTTAAATCTCGAAAAAAATAATACTCACTACTTAAATAAAAGATTAACGCCTCAATTAGGAGGCGTTAACTATTTCATTTATTTCTTTTTTGACATTCGCTTAAAATCTTTTTCTAGAAGACCGTCAAATTTCTTTCCTTTCTCAACCCAGTGATAGTTAAAATAATAAAAGTTGGCATCTTTGGCTCCAACAATAATCTTATAACAACGAGCCCTTAATCGAGTACCTTGAGGTCCTACTTTATGAAGATAAACAACATTTTCATCTCTATTAGTAATTGCTTCTTCAATTTCTTCTCGAGTAACAAACTGTATTTTATAAGGATATATCTTATGTATTTTAGCAGCAGTATTGATATTTGGAGCTATCTCGTCTTTTACCAAATAAAGAGTTTTTTGCTTTATATTCTTAATATTATCATTATAATAATGGAATATATTCTTCTTAATCATTTTAGGATTTTCTTTCATATTTAATATATGAGTTTGTAAAAAACGAACTAAAGATTCTATCTTATAAACCCAATATTCTTCATCTACTTCAGTGTAAGCCAAAGGAATTGCGGCAATGTCAGGTAAATCTTCGAAATCATCTATATCCTGTTTGCCGATAAAAATATGTAAGAAATTGTATCTAACCTTTGTTCTATCTTTCTGAAAAACAACCTGAGTCATCATTAAAAAAGATTTATCCGGATCATTGTACATTTTCTCAAACTGTTTATAAGAAATAAATTCGAATTCAGTTAGGTTCCAAGTTTTCTTAACTGCTTCTTGAATCTTAAAATTATATTCGGCTATAGGATTTGTTTCGAGTACAACATATAACTTCGAATTCAAAAATTGATTCAAGTCTGCTTCTGTTGGCAAATAATCTTGTGACTTAACCTGAAAAGCAACAAAGCAAATTATTAATCCAATTAATATCTTTTTCATACTTATGTTTTTTATTTTTATTTAATTTGAACTTCCCTTTTTACATCAAAAACGTATAAAATGTTTTTATTATTCTAGTAATTATTAAAGATTATAATGATTTTCTCAAAAAAATTGTATCTTTAGTAACCACAAGTTATACGACAATACACATATTTAGTATAAATTTACAGATTATCATTAATTTAATTAGTAATTACTTATGAATTTCATTAATAGAATAATAGATATTTGTTCGAGTAATGTAGATGAAATTGATGCAAAAAACAATTCAGTTCGCCAATTAGCTATATTCAACTATTTTAACTTATCATCTATTGCTTTACTTCTTATATTTACTATCATAAATTATTTTAAAGAAGCCCAAACTATATATATATCAACGGCTATTTTATTAGTAATTACTACTACTAATTTTTTATTCTTCAGAAAGAATAAAAATTATCGGTTTTCTTCTCTTCTTTTTGTTTTTTCATTTAGCGTATTTTTTGTCGGAACAATTTATTTAAAGTTAACATCCACACAAGGTGTTTTAATTTATTCGGGTTATCCTATATTGGCTCATTTATTTTTAGGAAAACAAAAGGGCAATATTGCTAATCTATTCTTTTTTATTGCAATGATAACCACATTATTCCTCCCCGACTTTACAAATATCTCATTTTCTTTTAGTATCAGCATCAAAATCCTATTTATCTTCTCGTACCTTATATTTTTCATATTTATTAATATTCTTGAACAATTCAGAGAAGAACATATTAATGCGTTAAACGTTAAAATACAACAGGAAAAAGAAAAATCAACAGCAAAAGAAGAATTTATTTCAAAAATATCACACCAAATACGAACCCCTTTAAACAATATTGTTGTAGTTACCAACTTAGTTAGCAACTACAATGTCGATCGAAAATTCAAAGATCTTATCGATACAATTCAGGCTTCGACAAACAATCTGGTAAATGTTGTTAATAACATTACTGAATTGTCGAATGTCGATTTAGTTCAAAGCAAAGACTACAATCAAAATTTCGATCTCGAATCGACAATAAAAAATACGGTAAATCTATTTACAAACGAAAATTCGAACATCGATATATTCATTAATTCTGATATACACAATACGATTTATGGCGATCCGGTAAAAATCAAACAAATATTTTTAAGCTTGATAGAAAACATTCTAAAGAATTCGAAAATCGAGAAAAAAACCATAACAATTGATGTTAACGAACAGAGTAATACCAATGAATATATTGAACTTATGTTTAAGGTATGTACAAATGATTTGTTAAATATTACTGAAATTACCAAAATAAGGAATACTGAAAAAACCAGACAAGCAAAGAATGAATCATTTATTAAATTACTCGAATTAAAACTAGTACAACAAATAATAGAAACTCAAGGAGGTGGAATTGAAGTTGAACTTACTCCTGATAATTTTGAGTTTCATTTCGTTTTAAAATTTAAAAAAGAAGAACTAACTCCAGAACTCCCTCAAAACGAAATTCTCACAAATATTGATCCTCAACAAAAGATAAACCTAAAAGATGCCAACGTATTATTAGTTGAAGATAATTTAATCAATCAGAAAATAGTTTTATTAAGTTTAAAAAAGTCAGTAAAATCTGTTGATGTTGCTAACAACGGGAAAGAAGCTCTTGATAAATTTGGATCAGCAAAGTACGATATTATATTAATGGATATTCAAATGCCTATAATGAATGGCATTATCACAACTCAAAAAATACGAAGTATCGAAAGAAGTACAAACTCTCATACTCCAATTATTGCAATTACAGCAAATGCTTTACTTGGTGACAAAGAAGAATGTATTGCCGCCGGTATGGATGATTACATTAGTAAGCCATTCCAGATAGAAACCTTAATTAACAAAATGAAAGAACATCTATAAAGCTAAATTAGCTTATTACTCTTAAGTATTTCTTTCATTTCAAGATGCATTTCTCTAGCTTTCAAGGCTGCTTCTTTATCAAAATCGGCAGTTGTATTAGCATAAATAATTCCTCGCGATGAATTTACCAACAATCCACACGATTCGTTAATACCGTATTTAGCTACTTCTTGCAAACTCCCCCCTTGTGCACCAACACCAGGAACCAATAAAAAATTATCAGGAATTATTTTTCGAATTTGTTTCAGATATTCAGCTTTTGTAGCTCCCACTACATACATCATATTTTCCTTATCGCCCCATTCTTTAGATTTTTTTAAAACCGTTTCGAACAAGTTATTGTCGGTATTTTCGATATTTTGCAATTGAAAATCATGTGAACTTTGGTTTGATGTTAAAGCCAACAAAACCACCCACTTATTTTTGAACTCTAAAAACGGAAGAACAGAATCACTCCCCATATAAGGAGCCACAGTTACTGCATCACAATCGAAATGATCAAAAAATGCCTGAGCATACATTTTCGAAGTATTACCTATATCACCCCTTTTAGCATCAGCTATTACAAAAATATCTTCGTAGATAAGGTTAATGTAGTTTATTGTTTTTTCTAAACTATGCCAACCAGCAACACCTTGCGCCTCGTAAAAAGCTGTATTGGGTTTATAAGCAACTGTATATTGTGCTGTAGCATCAATTATTCTTTTATTAAATTCGAATATAGGATCTTCTTCGTCTAATAAAAATTGAGGTATTTTGGTAATATCAGCATCTAACCCAACACAAAGAAAACTTTGTTTTCTTTTTATCTGCTCAAACAATTGATTATAGTTCATAACAATAAAATAAATTTTGAAAAAAAGTATTAACAAAAGAAAAGGAGTTTATTCAACTCCAGCTTCTTTTAATCTTTCAGCATTTTCAGCTATTTGCAGCTGATCTATTATCTCTTGAATATCTCCACCCACAATTGCAGGAAGATTATATAATGTTAAATTTATTCGGTGATCAGTAACTCTACCCTGAGGATAATTATAAGTACGAATTTTTGCCGAGCGGTCGCCTGTCGAAACCATTGTTTTTCGTTTTGATGCAATTTCGTCCATGTATTTCTGATACTCTAGATTATATAAACGAGTTCTCAATTCTTTCATCGCTTTATCTAAGTTCTTAAGCTTTGATTTCTGATCCTGACAGGTAACAACAATCCCCGAAGGAATGTGTGTTAAACGAATAGCCGAATAGGTTGTATTTACCGACTGTCCTCCAGGTCCAGACGAACAATACTCGTCTCGTTTTATATCTTCTTGTCGTAAATCGATATCAAACTCTTCGGCTTCGGGCAAAACAGCAACTGTAGCTGCCGAAGTATGAACACGTCCTTGTGTCTCGGTTTGAGGCACACGCTGAACACGATGCACCCCCGACTCGTATTTTAAAATACCATATACTCCTTCGCCAGAAACTTTCATTACGATTTCTTTATATCCTCCAACAGTTCCTTCGCTAGCATTAGTAAGCTCTATCTTCCATTTTCGTTTCTCGCAAAAATGAGAATACATTTTAAATAAATCTCCCGCAAAAATACTAGCTTCATCGCCTCCTGTTCCAGCACGAATTTCGAGAATAGCATTTTTATCATCTTCAGGATCTTTAGGTAGTAATAATATTTTTATTTCATCTTCTAAAGGCTCCACCTGTCCTTCCAATTCATCTAATTCCATTTTTGCCATCTCGCGAAGTTCTTCGTCTTTTTCGGTAGCAATAATCTCTTTAGCCGAATCAATATTACTCAAGATGTCTTTAAACTTTTTATAAGTTTCAACAAGTGGTTCTAAATCTCGATATTCTTTATTAAGCCTAACATATTTTTTCATATCCGAAATAACATCCGGATCTGTAATTAACTGCCCTACTTCTTCAAATCGAATTTTGATACCTTCGAGTCTTTCTAATAGCATATTATTACTCATTTCTTTCTCCTTTATAAAATCTGTGCAAAATTAAACAAATTTAGCAGAACTTTATTAATAATTAAATTCTCCAAACTCACTCTTTATTGTAAGCTTACTTTCTGTTGATTTTTTACAATATCCTACAACTTTTGCATCAATATTAAATTTCTTAGAAATATTTATTACTTCATTCGCATATTCAGGAGCAATATACACTTCCATACGATGCCCCATGTTAAATACTTTATACATTTCTTGCCAAGAAGTTCCTGATTCTTTCTGAATGATTTTAAACAACTCAGGAATTTCAAACAAATTATCTTTAACTACGTGTATGTTTTCAACAAAATGCATCACTTTAGTTTGAGCTCCTCCCGAACAATGAACCAAACCATGAATTTTAGATCGTAACTTTTTAAATACCTCAATCATTACTGGAGCATATGTTCTTGTCGGAGATAAAACTAATTTTCCAGCATCTACTCCTAAGTTTTCTATTTTGTCAGTTAACTTATAACTTCCACTATAAACAACCTCATCAGGAACTGAAGAATCGAAACTCTCTGGATATTTTTGAGCTAAATATTTTGCAAAAACATCATGACGTGCCGATGTTAATCCATTGCTTCCCATACCTCCATTATATTCATTTTCGTAGCTGGCTTTTCCAAACGATGATAAACCTACAATTACATCCCCATCCTGAATATTACTATTGTTAATAACATCCGACTTTTTCATCCGACAAGTAACTGTCGAGTCAACAATTATTGTTCGAACCAGATCACCCACATCAGCAGTTTCGCCTCCTGTCGAAAATATTGAAACACCCATCTTACGTAATTCTGACAAAAGCTCTTCTGTACCATTTATTATTGCAGCAATTATTTCTCCAGGAATTAGGTTTTTATTTCGACCAATGGTTGATGATAACAATATATTATCAGTAGCTCCAACACATAACAAATCGTCAAGATTCATAATTATAGCATCTTGAGCTATCCCTTTCCAAACCGACAAATCACCTGTTTCTTTCCAATATAAATATGCTAAAGACGATTTTGTTCCTGCTCCATCAGCATGCATTATATTACAATACTGATCATCTCCTCCAATAATATCTGGAATTATTTTACAGAAAGCTTTAGGATATAACCCTTTATCAATATTCTTTATTGCATTATGCACATCTTCTTTTGATGCAGAAACTCCTCTTAAATTGTATCTTGAATCCTGTGACATGGTATTATTTCTATTTTTTGTGTGCAAAAGTACACAATTACTATATTGTTTTTAATTTATTTTTTGCTTTATATAGGTTGAATTGCTGCAATAAAAAAATTCCCGAACATTCGGGAATTTCTTATATCATATATAAAATTAATTTGCTGCCTGATAATTTGTCGAAATAACTTGGAACTCGGTTCTTCGATTAATTTGATACGCCATTTCTTGTTGTTCTTCAGAAGTTAGTTTATCAATAAAATTTTGATTCAACACTACTCCTTCGTTAAGGAAGTCATAAAGAGCAGCTATTTTAGCATCAACAACTTTTGGTTTTGTATCGGCATATCCTTTAGCTCTTAGTCGAGCAGGATTAATTCCTTTTTCAATTAAGTAATCAACAACTGATTGTGCTCTTTTTTGCGAAACCTCAATATTTGCCTGTACACTACCCCTTGAGTCTGTATGCGATCGTAATTCGATTACAACATTTGGATTGTCATTCAAAGTCTCTACCAATTTATCAAGAGCAACCATCGATTCTGGACGTAAATCCCATTTTGCAAAATCGTACAAAATATTAGGTAGCTCTATTGGTTCTGCTATAGACGACAAACGAATTTCTGAACTAAAATCCTGACTATCGGCAACCCCTTTAGTAGTTTCCTTTTCCTTACCTGTTAAGAATCCCTTTTTCGAAGCAACAAAAACATAATCTGTATTTGGGCGCAACATAAATTTAAAAGCCCCTTCTTCGTCGGTTTGACTTGTTAGAGTCATTCCATCACTTCCTACTAGCTTTACTGTAGCATCAACCAAAGGTGCATCTGTTTTATCATCTTTAATAACTCCTTCAACCGAAAATTTTAATGGAGGCAATATAAACGAATATATATTATCATTTCCATCACGCGAGGTACTAAAATATCCTCTTTCTTCTTCTTGTTCTATAATAATACCAAAATCATCTTTTGTTGAATTAATAGGATATCTCATATTTTCAACCTTCCAAGTCCCATTCTGACGTGTTGCTTTAAAAATATCCAAACCTCCCATTCCTAAGTGATAATCGGAAGAGAAATACAATGTTCCATCATTATGAATAAAAGGAAACATTTCGTTGCCTGGAGTATTTATTTCAGGACCTAAATTTTCGGGTACTCCCCAATCGCCTTCAGCACTTTCGCGTTTTACTTTCCAAATATCTTTCTCTCCCTGACCTCCTTGCATATCAGAAACGAAATACAATTCTAGTTCATCTTCAGACAAAGTTGGATGAGCAACGACAATACTATCGTCGAGCATAATTATTTGCTCTGCCTTACCCCACTTATCATTTCGTCTTTCGGCAACCATTACCATACATCCAATTGTATTTTTTTTATGACGTTCGCATCTGGTAAAAAATATTTTATTGAAATCTTTACTTAAAGACACAGCTCCTTCTTCGTACTCGGTATTAATATTGTCATCTAAAGGAACCGGAGTACTCCAATTTCCTTTTTTATCTTTTTTCGACATAAAAATATCAGAGAAATTATAACCTGTACCGCCATGAACTTTATCGCCCGAAGCCCCATCTCGAGTTGAAGTAAAATACACCTCATCGTATTCGGCTTTTGCAAAAGCCGGACTATACTCACCTGCTCGTGAGTTAAAAAATTTCATATTTACAACCTTATATCCATTAGGGTTCTCAATCCATTTCAAGGCTAACTCGCACGATTTAACTCCAGTTTTACCTTGAGGATCTTGAGGCACCAGCTTTTCATATTCTTTATAATTCTTGATAGCATCTTCAAACTTTTCGTTCATTTTTAATGCATCAGCATAGTATAGATATATTATCGGATTGTTGTATTTCTTCTGAATGGATTTTTTATACCACATTTCAGCTTTTCTGGGCTGATTGGTAAAGCGATAGCATTCGGCTACCTGAAAAGTAATCTCACTTTTTAATTCTTTGCTTGTTACTTTATTGTATGCATTTCGCAATAAATCAATGGCTTTATAATATTGTCCATTATTGAAATATTTATTTGCTTTATCATAAACACTTCGCTGAGCATGCGAAATATTAAACAAACAAATCATCAAAACACTAATAAGAAATATATTTTTAAATTTCATAATACTTTAATATAAATTACAGGTTGTAAATTGTAAAAGTAAGATTTTTTGCATAAAATAAAAAGACGACAAACTGACTACTCACATCAAAATACAACACTCTGTAAATACATAAAAAGCTTGATCGTTTTTTCACAATCAAGCTTTTCTTCTTTAGAAATAATCCTCTGTTATCGAGTAAAAAGCATTTCGCGGTATTTTGGCAAAGGCCATATTTCATCATCAACTATCAATTCTAACTTATCAACATGATATCTGATTTTTTCGAAATAAGGAACTACCTTTCCAGAATACTCCTGGGATTTTAACCTAATATCTTCTATTTTATTTGCCTCTTTTCGAGCATTTATCATTTCGTCTACTGTTTGTTTTACTATGGCTGTACGCTCAGAAATTTCGCTAATTGTGTCGAGCTGATATTTTGCCATTTTCTCAAATTGTTCTTTCGGATACAATTCTTTTAACCCTTTAACATTATCGATTAATGTATTTTGATACTTTATTAGTGTAGGTATTATATGATTTCGAATTAAATCGCCTAAAACACGTGCTTCTATTTGTATCTTTTTAGTAAAAATCTCTAATCGAATATCATAACGTGCTTCAAGCTCGCGATCGCTCAATATCTGAGATTGAGTAAAAACATCTTTTGTTTGTTTTGAGATAAATGCTTTTAAAGCCTGAGGAACATCTGAAAAATTAGATAAACCTCTTCTTAAAGCTTCTTGCACCCATTCATCTCCATATCCATTTCCTTCGAACAATATTTTTTTAGAAGCTATAATATATTTTTTCAACACCTGAAAAATTGCCTCATCCTTTTTCACATCTGTTTCAATTATAGCATCAACCTCTTTTTTAAACTGAATTAATTGATTTGCCACAACTGTATTCAGAGTAATCATAGGCGAAGCTACATTTGCCGACGAACCTACAGCTCTGAATTCAAAACGATTTCCTGTAAATGCAAAAGGAGATGTTCTGTTTCTGTCCGTATTATCTAATAATATCTCCGGAATCTTTCCTATATTTAATTTCAATTCGGTTTTTTCATCAGGAGTCATTTTATCTTCGGTCACACTTTGCTCTAAATGCTCTAACATATTTGTTAATTGCGAACCTATAAATACCGACATTATTGCAGGAGGTGCTTCGTGTGCTCCCAAACGATGTTCGTTTCCGGCAATAGCAACACTAGCTCTTAGTATATCTGCATAATCGTGTACTGCTTTTATCGTATTAATCAAAAATGTTAAAAAGCGCATATTGCTTTTAGGTGTCTTTCCGGGCGACAAAAGATTTTTCCCTGTATTAGTCAACATCGACCAATTATTATGTTTTCCAGATCCATTAACCCCTTTAAAAGGTTTTTCGTGAAATAGAACTCTGAAATTATGACGCTGAGCAACCTTGCTCATTAAGGTCATCAAAATTTGATTATGATCGACAGCCAAATTCGCTTCTTCGAAAATTGGAGCACACTCAAACTGATTAGGAGCAACTTCGTTGTGTCGGGTTTTAACCGGAATACCTAATTTGCATGCTTCTATTTCGAAATCGACCATATAATTTTTTACTCTATCCGAAATCGAACCAAAATAATGATCGCTCAATTGCTGATCTTTTGCTGATGAATGTCCTAATAGAGTTCGTCCAGTAAGGTGTAAATCAGGACGAGCATTATACAAAGCATTATCAATTAAGAAATACTCTTGCTCCCAACCTAAAGTTACATTTACTTTATTAACATCCTTATCGTAATACTGACAAACATCAACCGCTGCTTTATCTAAAAAGTTAAGCGATTTAATAAGAGGTGTTTTATAGTCGAGAGCTTCGCCTGTATAAGCAACAAATATTGTAGGTATACAAAGTGTATTGCCATATACAAAAGCTGGCGACGAAGGATCCCAAGCTGTATATCCTCTAGCTTCGAAAGTATTTCGTATACCTCCACTAGGGAAACTCGATGCATCGGGCTCTTGTTGCACTAGCATTTCTCCCTGAAAACGTTCAATTATACCTCCACCTTCGGCTGGCTCAAAAAAAGCATCATGCTTTTCGGCCGTAGATCCTGTTAAGGGATGAAACCAGTGAGTATAGTGAGTTGCTCCGCGCTCAATAGCCCAAGCTTTCATACCTATAGCTACCTGATTCGCAATTTTTCTATCAATGCGAGTACCTTGGTTTATTGACTCTATTACATTTTGATAAGCTTCGCCCGAAAGATATTCTTGCATTTCGAATTTTCCGAAAACATTTTCACCAAAATAATCAGAAGTCTTTACCGATGGCAACTGAACATCAATAGGCTGTCTGTTCAACACTTCTTCAATTGCTTTAAATCTAATAGTAGCCATTTATAATTCTGCTTTTACAATTATTGTCGCAAAAATAGTTTTTTGTTTCAAATACCCCTTATTTTTTAAATCTATTTTCTCAAAAAATACATATTTTATAAAGCATACCCTTTAAAAAACGCATTGCAAGTAAAATTTTATACAAAATTAGAAGTCTGACTATAAAATTTCTAAATATTCTATACAGAGACTTGTTTCAACTCTGCAAGAGGGCTCTATACTGGTACAGAAGGCTGTTTCAATTCAGCGAGAAGCTTCCGTACAATACTGAAACTTTTTTTACACAAAAAAGGAGGCTGTTTATTAAAAACAACCTCCCGTTTCATTATCTAATATCAAATATCTTAAAGATATTGTCAGTTTAAATTATTTTGATGGAATATCAATTACTACTTCTTGTAAATATTCAACCGAACGAGCTATATCATCATACATTGTTTTGTCGTTTTCCACAAACTTAACTTTGTTTCGATAGTTTGCAACAAACCCTTCGATAACTGGAGATGATTTTGCTGGATGCTGAAATTCTAATGCTTGCGATCCATTAAATAACTCTATAGCTAAAATTCGCTCTAAATTTTCAGCTACCTGAAATGCTTTTGTAGCAGCATTAGCACCCATACTAACATGATCTTCTTGTCCTTGCGACGACTCAATTGTATCAACCGAAGCAGGAGTAGATAATTGTTTATTACGACTAACAATCGAAGCTGCTGTGTATTGAGGAATCATAAACCCACTGTTTAATCCTGGATTTGCAACTAAGAATGCTGGCAAACCTCTTTTCCCGGCTAACAACTGATATGTACGACGTTCAGAGATACTTCCCAACTCAGCCATTGCAATACATAAGTTATCTAAAGCTAAGGCCAATGGTTGTCCGTGGAAGTTCCCTGCCGAAATCACTAAATCTTCGTCAGGGAAAATTGTTGGATTATCCGTTACAGCATTTATTTCGTTTTTAATAACCGACTCAACATACTTAATTGAATCTTTAGATGCTCCATGCACCTGAGGAATACAACGGAACGAATAAGGATCTTGCACATGTACTTTAGGTCGTTTTATCAACTCACTACCATCAAGCAAGAAACGCATTACACGAGCTGTTTCAATTTGCCCCCAATGATGACGGATTTGGTGTACCGAATCATGAAATGGTTCTATTCTTCCATCGAAACCATCTAACGAAACTGCACTAATAACATCGGCTAATTGCGAAAGCTTACGAGCTTTCAAAACCAAGTATACTCCATGAGCACTCATAAACTGAGTACCATTAAGTAATGCCAATCCTTCTTTTGATTTTAAAGAAACAGGCTCCCAGTTCATTTTTTCCAACAATTGAGCTCCAGAAATTTTCTCGCCTTTAAAATTAACCTCACCTAAACCAAGCATAGGTAAACACATATGTGCCAACGGAGATAAATCGCCCGAAGCACCTAACGATCCATATTGGTAAACTACAGGTAAAATATCGTTATTAAAGAAATCTACTAAACGTTCAACTGTAGACAACTGAACTCCTGAATGTCCATAAGATACAGATTGGATTTTCAATAAGATCATCAAACGAACAATATCTGAAGATATTTCGTCGCCAGTACCACAAGCATGAGACATTACTAAGTTTTTTTGCAACTTACCTAAATCTTCGCGAGATATTTTTTTATCATAAAGAGCTCCAAACCCTGTGTTTATGCCATAAATAGGAGCATCGTGTGTCTCCATTTTTTTATCAAGATACTCTCGACATTTTGTTATATTATTTTTAGCCTCATCAGATAAAGCTAATTTGAAACCTTCTTTTATTATTTGATCTATTCGCTCGAAAGTTAATTCTTCGTTTGATATATAATGTATTTTTTCCATAATGTTATTCTCTTAATATTTAAAGTAATTTTATTTAAAACATTACAACAAATAACCCAATAAAATCTTAATATGAATTTAATTGTTGTTCCAATTCTTTCGTAATACGAAAACAATCAGGGAAACCGAATATCTCCACCGGCAACCAAAATTGGTCTTTTTCTACTAGCTAATATAAACTGTTTATATCTTATCATTACTTAGTCAGCTTATTCAATAAATCATCAAAACTCATATCAAATTGCTCTCCGCTATTCATATCTTTTACGGTCAAAATATTCTTTTGTATTTCGCTATCACCAACCAATATTACATACGGAATGTTTTTATTATTTGCATAAGTCATTTGTTTTTTCATTTTTGCCGACTCAGGAAATATCTCCGAACTAACTCCTTTATTTCTTAATTCGTTTACCAAAGGCAAGCAGTATGCTTCTTCGGTTTTTCCAAAATTTACAAACATCACCTTTGTCGAAGCCACTATTTCGTTCGGGAAAATACTTAATTGTTCCATTACATCATAAATACGATCGGCCCCAAACGAAACTCCAACACCTGAAACATCCTTTAATCCAAATATTCCAGTCAAATCATCGTATCGACCACCTCCACAAATACTACCAATTTCGACATCGTTGGCTTTTACTTCGAAAATAGCACCTGTATAATAGTTTAACCCACGAGCTAAAGTTAAATCTAAATCTAAACCAATATTTAATGGGACATTTTCGGCATAAGTAAATACAGTTTCAACTTCACCAATTCCTTTCAATCCAATTTCAGAATCTTTTAAAATCTCTTTTAAAGATTTCATTTTCTCGGCATTATCACCCGACAACTCAAAAATTGGTTTTAATTTATCAATCGCTTGCTTACTAATACCTTTAGATTCTAATTCTTGATTTACTTTTTCTAAACCTATTTTATCTAACTTATCAATAGCAACAGTAATGTCAATAAATTTATCAGGCTCGCCAATTATTTCGGCAATACCTAACAATATCTTTCTGTTATTAAGTTTTATTGTTGCGTTAATTTTTAGATTCTGAAAAACGCAATCAATAATTTGTATCAGTTCAAATTCGTTTAGCAACGAATTGCTCCCTATAATATCAACATCGCACTGATAAAACTCGCGGTAACGGCCCTTTTGTGGACGATCGGCTCGCCAAACTGGTTGTATTTGATATCTTTTAAACGGAAATGTTATTTCGTTACGATGCTGCACAACAAAACGAGCAAAAGGAACTGTTAAATCATAACGCAATCCTTTCTCGCATATTTCTGTAGCCAATTTACCCGACTCTACTTGGGTTAAATCAGACTTTACTTTAGATAGATAATTGCCAGAGTTCAAAATTTTAAACAACAACTTATCTCCTTCTTCGCCATATTTTCCCAAAAGAGTCGATAGATTTTCCATTGAAGGAGTTTCTATAGGGGAATATCCAAAACGATTGAATACTTCTTTGATAGTATCAAAAATAAAATTCCGTTTCACCATTTCTATAGGCGAAAAATCGCGTGTACCTTTTGGAACAGATGGTTTTTGTGCAGCCATATTTGTTCTTTTTTAAATTAGTTTTTGCAAATATAGAACAAAGACTAAAAATTTTACAAGGAAAAATAAAAAAGCCTTGATTATATAAAATCAAGGCTCTAATATGCTGTATTTAATTATTATAACTTTACTAGCTCATGTTTGATATTAACACCTGCTTTTCTGAATAGAACTCCTACTGGACATGTTTGTTCGGTCATTTCTAAGCATCTCTCTAATTTTTCAACTTCAGCTTCAGAGTCAACTTTTACAGCAAACGAAACGTTTTCTACTGTTTCGGCTCCTTTATCTGCCTCCATTTCAACCTCAACGCTTTTAATATCAATTTTCATCTTTCCAGCAATCATTTTAAAGATAGTTGTAACACAACCTGCAAAACCCATTACTGCAAGTTCTAGAGCTGTAGCTCCTTCGTTACCACCATTTAATGCTTGAGGTAAATCTGTTACTAATTCGTGAGAACGTCCATTGTCTATAGTAGATCTGAATCCGTCTACCAATGCAGCTTTTACTTTCATGGTCATAATTTTGGTTTTAAATTTAACGATACACAAACATAGTAAAAGCAAATTAACATTTAGTATATTACATATGTAGATTTGAGGTTTTTGCGATATGTTATAAAACAATATATTTTATATATATTATATATGTACTCTCCTAAATGTAGTATTATTTCGCAATAAACAGTAATAATAAAAAAGGAAATATGCACAAAAATACCTAACTTTGAGACTTTATTTTCTTAAAATTTTAATAAAAATAACAACTAAAATTATGGGACAAATAGCAGGAATACATGCAAGACAGATATTAGATTCCAGAGGGAATCCAACTGTAGAAGTTGAGGTTATAACTAGTGAAGGAGTTATTGGAAGAGCTGCTGTTCCTTCGGGAGCTTCAACAGGAGTTCACGAAGCCGTTGAATTACGAGACGGAGACAAATCTCAATTTTTAGGGAAAGGAGTAACAAAAGCGGTAGAAAATGTAAACACCATAATTAATGACGAGTTAAAAGGTTTTTATATCGACGATCAGACAGCAATAGACAATGCTCTTATTGCGTTAGACGGTACAGAAAACAAATCGAACTTAGGAGCTAACGCTATGTTAGGTGTTTCGCTTGCTGTTGCAAAAGCTGCTTCGGCCGAATATGGTTTGCCTTTATATAGATATATTGGTGGAGTTAGTGCCAACACACTTCCTATTCCTATGATGAATATTTTGAATGGAGGACAACATGCCGACAACAAAATAGATATACAAGAATTTATGATTATGCCAGTAGGTGCTAATAGTTTCAGCGAAGCATTAAGAATGGGTACAGAAGTTTTCCATCACTTAAAGGCAGTTTTAAAATCGAAAGGACACTCTACTAACGTTGGTGACGAAGGTGGATTTGCTCCTAACCTTTCGTCGAACGAAGAAGCTATAGAAGTTGTTCTTGAAGCGATAGAAAAAGCAGGATATAAAGCAGGTGAAGATATTTATATCGCATTAGATGCTGCTGCTTCAGAATTCTATGATAAAGACAAAAACATTTATCACTTCGAATCTACAAATCAAGATCTAAGCTCGAGCGATATGGTTAATTATTGGAAATCGTGGACTGAGAAATACCCTATCTTATCGATTGAAGATGGATTAGACGAAGACGATTGGGCTGGATGGAACGAATTAACAAAAGCTATCGGAAACAAAGTTCAATTAGTTGGTGATGATTTATTTGTAACAAATGTAAAACGTTTGTCAAAAGGGATTCAAGAAGGAGTTGGAAATTCGATTCTTATAAAAGTAAATCAGATCGGAACATTAACAGAAACCATAAACTCTGTTCGTATGGCAACCGAAAGCTCGTATACTTCGATAATAAGTCACCGTTCGGGAGAAACAGAAGATACTACAATTGCTGATTTAGCTGTAGCTTTAAATACAGGATTAATAAAAACAGGATCGGCTTCGAGATCGGATAGAATTGCTAAATACAATCAATTATTAAGAATTGAAGAAGCATTAGGAAATTCTGCCAGATATTTAGGGAAAGATTTGAAATTTTTATAATATTCTATATTAAAAAACAAAAAAGGCTGGAAAACCCAGCCTTTTTTGTTTTTTTTGTCTTACTAATTGTTGTTTTTATGTAACTTCAAGTTACACTATTAAAATATTGAATATCTGGAAGGAATTATGGCATATAAATCATTGAACCATTTTATATCCGAACTTGAAAAAGATAAGGAATTAATAAGAATAACAGAATATGTAAGTCCCGAGCTAGAGATAACCGAACTTGTTGATCGTATATCAAAATCTCCGGAAGGAGGGAAAGCTTTATTGTTTGAAAATACAGGTACCGACTTTCCTATATTTATAAATGCGATGGGCTCGGAAAAACGAATATGCAAAGCACTTGGCGTTTCGAATCTAGAAGAAGTAAAGACCGAAATAGAAAGGTTATTTACAAAACTAACAAGTCCGAAAGAAAATTTATTTGACAAACTAAAGTTAATACCTTCACTATCTAATATTTCATCGTGGATACCCAAAGTTATTTCGGGACGAGGAAAATGTCAGGAACACATAATAAATGATCCTGATTTATCGAAACTTCCGATTTTAAAATGTTGGCCCGAAGACGGAGGTCCATTTATAACTTTACCTATAGTTAACACAAAAGATCCTTTAAGTGGAATTAGAAATGTAGGTATGTATAGAATGCAGGTGTTTGAAAATAATCTTACAGGAATGCATTGGCACAAACACAAAGTAGGAGCCCGTCATTTTAACGAGTACAAAAAATTAGGTCAGAAAATGCCTGTAGCAGTAGCTCTTGGAGGCGATCCTATTTACACCTACTCGGCAACAGCTCCACTACCCGATAATATAGACGAATATTTATTAGCTGGTTTCTTGCGAAAAAAGAAAGTAGAGCTAGTAAAATGTATTACACAAGATATTGAAGTTCCGGCTGATGCCGACATTATAATTGAAGGTTACATTGATCCATCAGAAGATTTTATTTGGGAAGGTCCTTTTGGCGACCATACCGGATTTTATTCTTTAGCCGACTGGTATCCTAAATTCCATGTTACCTGCATTACTCACAAAAAAGATGCTGTTTATCCGGCAACTATAGTAGGAGTCCCACCCATGGAAGATGCTTGGATTGGAAAAGCAACAGAACGAATCTTTTTGGCTCCAATTAAATTGGCTATTTTACCCGAAATTATTGACTACGACCTACCTTTTGAAGGAGTAGCACATAATATATCTATAGTAAAGATTGATAAAACATATGCCGGGCAAGCATTTAAGGTAATGAATGCCCTGTGGGGAGCAGGACAAATGATGTTTAATAAAATAATGTTTGTAATAGATTCGGATATCGACATCCATAATTATTCTGAAGTATCGAAATATATTATTAAGAACATTAACCCCGAAAGAGATATTTTATTTACCAATGGTCCACTGGATGTATTAGATCATTCGGCATCGAATTTTACATATGGAAGTAAAATGGGAATAGATGTTACAAGTAAATTTGACGAAGAACTAACAAACAACCAACAAATACAACAAGACTTTGACAAAATAGATATTAACAATCTAAAATCGGATTTTACTGAAATTATTGATATCAAAGTTTTTTCGGATGAAATTTTATGTTATAGTATAAAAAAGACAGAAAAAACTGAATTAACTGATTTATGGGATAAGTTGGCAAAACACCCAAGCTTAAATGCTATAAAAGCTTGTTTGTTTTTCGAAGAACTTGTTGATATTAACGATTTAAATATGATGGTATGGATAGCCTCAGGAAATATTGATCCCAAAAGAGATTGTATAATATATAATTCGACAAAAAAATCTTGTTCAAAACTTTTTATTGATGCTAGCAGAAAATATAAAACAAAAGATAATTTTAACCGCGAATGGCCTAATGTTGTAGTATCGGATGATGATACAATAAATAAAATCGACGAGAAATGGAATTTATTAAATTTAGGAGATTTTATCGAATCGCCATCATTAAAATATAAGAAACTAAACTCGAACAAAGGAGCTATTTCAATAGAAAATAACAATTAATATTTATTATTTTTTGCTTTCGAATTTAAAAAGCTAAATTAGCGCTACAGATGAAAGTATTGTCATACATACTATTAGCTATTATAATAGGATTTTATTCGAACAGTATTGCGAATAATCCTAATAATATAATACATGAAATTGATTTATATACAATTGAAGATGGCTTATCGCAAACTACTGTTAATTGTGTAATTGTTGACAATAAAGGTTTTTTATGGATTGGAACACAAGATGGAATTAACAAATTTGATGGATATAATTTTAAAGTCTTTAAAAGCGATCCGAATGATCCTTTTTCGCTATCGAACAATTTTATTAATTGCATATTAGAAGATAAAGATGGTTTTATTTGGATTGGGACAAAAAATGGGATCAACAAATACGATAGGGAATCGGGAAAATTCTTTCATCTTTATTTAGATATTCACTCAAAGTTATCAGAGAACAATATATACAACTTATATCAAGACAGCGAAGGATATATTTGGATTAAATCGGAACGATTCTTAAGTCGATACAATCCTTATAGTAAAAAGATAAGACATTACGAACATTTTAATAATATTTTTAATATCTCGCCCGAGAATGAAACCTTTTCTATTTTCGAAGATCACAAAGGTTTGTTGTGGGTAGGTACAAAAGATGGATTAAACTATTTTGATCGAAGACTCGAGATATTTAAACGATACCGACACAAAAGCAACAAACCTAATAGCATAAGTAATAATTTCATAAAAGCTATTTTCGAAGACCACAAAAAAAATCTATGGATAGGTACAAGCAAAGGACTAAACCGATTTAACAGAAAGACAGAAACTTTTGAAAGATACTCTATTTACGAGAAATCAGATTTTATAAATGACATTTTCGAAGATAACGACGGGAGCCTTTGGGTTGCAACTCAAAAAGGACTAAGCTTATATAACCACCACGACAATAGTTTTACTTTGGTAAATCAGTTTGTTCATCACGAAAAAAACTTAGGAACAACATCAATAAGCTCGCTAGTTGAAGATAATTCGGGAAATTTATGGGCAGGAACCTATCTGGGGTTAATGAAAATACAACGCAACTCAAAAAAATTTAATTTATACAATACCGATAACAAAGGAAATTCTCTTTTTGTACTTTCTATTTATAAAGAATCTAACTATATATACATCGGAACTTGGGGGAATGGTTTGTATATTTTAGATGAAAACACTAACGAGTTTACACAATACAAAAGTTCTAATAGTAATTTAAAAAATAATTTTATTCACAAGATTTTCCCATACTCAAAAAATACTCTCTGGCTGGGAACTCAATCGGGAATAAGTGTTTTTGATAAAAGAACCAAACGATTTAAAGAAATCAGAAATCAAAAGCTTAGAAATCGATTACAAAACAATCGGGTTTATGAAATTATTAGAGATAGCAACAAAGATATTTGGGTTGCAGCAAAATTGGGTTTGTATAAAGCAACCAAAGATTCGCTGTATCGATATTTTTATAATCCGAATAAGCCCAACTCGATAAGTTCGAGTCATATTTACGATTTGCTTGAAGACAAAAACAACAATTTATGGATTGCGACAAATAATGGACTAAATTATTTGAATACAAAAACCAACGAAATAAAATGTTTTATCAGAAACAACGAAAGTTTAAATAACACCTTAAGCAATAATAAAGTTATTAATCTATACCAAGATACAAAGAACAATTATTTATGGATTGGAACAGTATCGGGGTTAAACAGGCTTAATTTGACAACCCACGAATTAAAATTCTTTACCGAAAAAGATGGTTTACCTAACAATATAATATATGCCATTTTACAAGACGAAAAAGAAAATTTGTGGATGAGTACAAATAAGGGTTTGTCGAAATATGATATTCATGAAAATGAATTTTTCAACTTTGGTATAAAAGATGGATTGCAAGATTATGAATTTAATTTGGGAGCTTATTATAAAGATAAAGATGGAAAAATGTTTTTTGGAGGAATTAGCGGATTTAACTTTTTTTATCCCGATTCTATCGAGAAAAACAAAATTGTACCAAATATAGAAATAACATCGGTTAGTGTTTTAGTTGACAACAATAACAACGAATACAATATTAATAAAGAAAGATTAATAAAAATACCTTACAATAGCAATTTAATAAGTATTGAATTTGCTGCACTAGATTATACACACTCAAGCAAAAACAGGTATGCTTATAAATTAGAAGGTTTAGAAGATAAATGGATTGAACTGGGAAATAGAAGATATGCCAGCTTTTCGAACTTACCTCCCGGAAAATATACATTTAGAGTAAAAGGCTCGAATAGCGATAATATATGGAACGAAGAAGGAACTTATTTAAATATTATTGTAATAACTCCATTTTGGCTTACTCACATTGCATATATACTATATGCAATAGTAATCTTAGGTCTTATTTTTATTTCGTTTAGATATCGTACTCGCAGCTTACGAAAAACAAATCAGGAGCTAACCGAGAAACAATTAATAGCCCTGCAGGTAGCCAAACAAAAAGAAGCACTTACAATACAAAATAAAAATATTACCGATAGTATTATATATGCTAAACGCATACAAGAAGCCCTAATGCCCTCGTTGAAATTATTTAACAAGATACTTCCTGAGTCGTTTATTTTACACAAAGCTAAAGATATTGTTAGTGGCGATTTTTACTGGATAAACGAACATAACAATAAAATTTTTATTGCAGTTGTCGATTGTACCGGACATGGTGTCCCAGGTGCATTTATGTCGATTATTGGATTTGAATTACTGCGTAATATTACCGATGATCAAGGAATTGAGTGTGCTGATGAAATATTACATCTTTTAAATAAAGGAGTAGCAACAACATTTAAACAATCGTCGGATAATATCAGACTAAAAGACGGTATGGATATTGCTCTTTGTGTAATTGACAAAGGAGAAAAAACACTCGAATTTGCCGGGGCTTTCAGACCATTGTATTTTATTCGCGAAAATAAAATTGAAGAAATTAAAGGAAACCGCTTTTCTGTAGGATTAATGGATGATGAAATTCCTGAAGGAATCGAAAAAACAATAATCAATTTAAAGAAAGATGATATCTTTTATATTTTTTCTGATGGGTATGCTGATCAATTTGGAGGAAGCGAAGGTAAAAAATACAAATATCGTCGATATCGACACTTGTTGTTAACAATCCATAAACTACCATTAGAACAACAAAAAATTTATCTGGAACAAAGTTTTGACGACTGGAAAGGATCGCTTGAACAAGTAGACGATGTTTTGATTGTTGGATTTAAACCTAATCTTTAACACAACATCTATTAAATATCCTTTGTCCATACTTTATATTTTTGGGTTGCTTCGGATCCCTTCGACTCCGCTCAGTGACCGATCATTTCTGGTGGCTGAGCGGAGTCCTTTAGTTTTACATCCAGGAAATATCGGTAAGTTTATTGCTATAAACAAAATCGAAAAAGGTATATTTATAATCAAAATCTAATATAGCTTATGATTCAATAAGTTTCTTACCAAGAATACCAAAAGAAACCTTTACAATATATAAAAACACAGACAAATGAACCCTAAAATTTTAATCATCGCCCTTTTTTTATCTTTCGGATTTTATAGTTGCAAAAAAGATTCGATAACAAACAACAAACAGAATCAACTAGTTATTATATTCAAAAATACACCCAATCAAAAATGGTTTGTATTTCCTTCAGGCACTAAAGGATTTAATTTATCTGACGATTTTATTATATACATAAATAAGCAAAACATACAAGTTGGATATACACCTATAGGTAAGTCAGACACTTTAGTAATTAAAACAAACAAAAAGCATCACGAGATATATCATAAATACAAAGGTATCGAAAGTGTTTATTTCTTATTTTCGGCTAACGATACAGTTGTAATAACATACGACAAAAACTCATATCCCATAGCCCAAAGTCTTACTTCCGACAAATTAACCCAACAATATAATTTTAGGTACAAACAAAAAGATAAAAACGCGAAATGGAATTTAGATAGCTATAC
>JAKSCO010000266.1 GCA_022360575.1 Bacteroidales bacterium
ATATGTCTAATTATCCATTTAAGAATCTAGTATTTCGAGGAGGAGGAATATTAGGTATTGCGTATCTAGGTGCATTAAAGGTACTCGATTCGGACGAGTATAATATCTTATCACAAATCGAAAGAGTTTCGGGAGCATCGGCAGGAGCAATTACAGCATTGGTTGTTAGTATGTGTAAAAACTCTGATGAGATTAAAGAGATAACAGACACTTTAGATTTTTCGAAAGTACCCGATAAAAGGGGTAAAGAAATAGAAGAGAAACATAAGCTTATGGCCGATTTTTTAAATATCGAAATCGATGATTTGTTTTGTGTTTATAGATTAATACACCACTATGGTTGGTTTAGTAGTGCGTATTTTTACGATTGGTTAAAACAAACAATAAACAATCAATTTCAAAAACATACTGGTTTAGATAAAGGTGGACTACAAACATTTGCCGACTTTAAAGCTGCTGGGTTTCGCGATATTTATGTATCGGTTACCAATGTAAGCAAACATAAAAATGAGATATTCTCGTTCGAGAACAAACCCGATATGCCTGTAGCAAATGCTGTTCGTATGTCTATGTCGATTCCATTATATTTTAATACGGTTAAATACGAAAATGATTATTATGCCGATGGAGGTACTGTAAATAACTATCCAATGGAGGTTTTTGACAATTCTAAATTTGTAAATTCGAAAAACAACTTTACAAATGGTATCAATTGGGAAACTCTGGGTTGTCATTTATTTACTCCTAAAAATACGAAGCCCGAGAAAAAACAAAAAGACAATTTGATTCATTATATTGAGGATGTGTTTTTGAGTTTATTACAGGTTCAAACTATCGAATTTGAAAAAACTCCTAACTTAAAAGCCCGCTCGGCAAACATTAGCGATTTGGGTATTAGTGCCATTGATTTTAAAATAAAAAAAGGCGATAAAAAATATCAAGAGCTATACAAATCGGGATACTTAGGAATGAAAAATTATCTTAAGAATTATAGCCCTAAAGAAATTCAGAAAACCAAAGTGATGCAGTGATATATCCTTTTTATGTTGCAATAAATTTTCTTTTGAAATAGAACTTGTTTCAGAAGAAAATTTGTTGTTTTATACGCTTTTTGTATCGATTAATTTAGCTATAATATTATCGTGTTTTTTGTTTATTTTAATAAGCTCGCATTCGATAAGTTGTCCGTTTTTTAAAGAATAAAAATACTCTCGATATGCGTCAATATTTTCAGAATAGTAGCTCCGACTAAAAGGAATATGAACAGGATATTTGTCCATAAAAAGAAATTGTTTTGTTTCGATATCTACAACTTTAACTTTTTGTACTGTTCCGATGTATTTGTCCAGTTTTACTGTTGTCATATCGGTAATTACTTCTTTTTCGCCAAAAACAACTTGCTCTTGTTTGGTGTAACCCCTAAAAATGGTTTCGATTACAGATCCATTTTGCGAGTTATCAAAGTCAGTTTCGTTAATAAAAGTTGATTTGTGAGCCAATCCTACAATCGATCCGTGTTGCCAGTTAAAATGAAAGCCTATATCGATAAATAAACCATATTGAGCTTTAAAAAGAACAACTCCCTTGTATTTCTTCGATTCTTCTAAACATATATCGCTAAACTGTTGCTTTTTTGCATCGATTACTATCGAGAGTGGATTTTCTTTCAGTTGATGTATATCGCACAAAAACCTTTGTCCGATTAAGTATTTCGATACATTTGTCCAGTACTCGATATTGTTATAACACCAAGGCATATGATGATAAGAAACAAAAGCAAATAAGTTATTTACTTTAACGGTAAAACCCTTGTCTTGGGCTTTTATAATCTCAAATTCGATAGTTTCATTGTTTTCGTGTTTTACTTTAATCTCATCTAATAAATTCTGAAGATGGTTTTTGTTATTTGTCGATGTTTTCAAGCCTATACTAATAAAAAGTTAGAAAAAATTGAGCCTACAAGCTTAATAAAAAAATGGCTAGCTAGGTTGTTTTTATAGCAAAAAAATCTGTGTTTTAATTAGCTTTGTATTATAAAATAAAAAGATAAACGAGTAATATGTATTTCTCAATTATAGTAACTCAAATTCTAACACTCACTTTTTTAGCTGTTATAGGGGTAATTGCTACAAAAACAAAAATAATTACCGAGCAGGTAAAAAATAGTATTTCTGTTATAGTCTTTAATATTACACTTCCGGCATTAATTCTTACCTCGGTAGCCAATCTCGATCTGAGTAGAGAGGTGCTTACTAATAGTTTCTGGGTTTTTCTAATTTCTAATTTGGGTGTTGTATTGTTGTATTTAACTGGGAAAATTTCTCGAAGGTTATTACATATTCCCGGAAAAACAGGAAATGTACATGTTATACATACTATGTTAGGTAATGTTGCTTTCTTGGGTTATCCTTTGTTTTCGGCATTGTTTCCTGGGGGCGAAGGTTTGTTTTATGCTGTAATATTTCATTTAACACAAGATATTTATATATGGACTGTTGGTGTATTCGAATTTAATAATAGCAAAGAGCTCAAATTTACCGATAGTTTAAAGCACTTATTAAATCCGAATATCGTTGCTTTTGTTATTGGACTATTCATATTGATTTCAGGATTGAAAATACCCAAACTAATTTTCGATCCTATATACGGATTAGGTAAAACTACCATTTATATGGCAATGCTATACATAGGAGCTATTTTAGCCCAGAATACCATGCTTTCGGCATTTCGCAAAAGGTCAATATATGTTTTAATCCTTAATAAATTAATATTAATACCATTGCTATTGCTATTAATTATTAATTCATTGTCAGTGTATTTCAACATACAATTAGGTGATGTGGCTAAAACTGTAGTTGTAATGCAAACAGCAATGCCTTGTATGGCAATGGTTGTTGTTTTGGCTAAAAAATTCGATAGCGACGACATACATGCTACCGAAAACCTATTTCTTACAACTGTCTTCTCACTAATAACTTTACCTTTTATTTATTACATAATTCAATTGTTTTAATAAAGTTGAAGATATACTGATGTCGGATTTCTAATGTTCTTTTGCTATAAACACTTGCAATCTTATATCTGAATTAAAATCACAAATATTATATTATGATTTCTTTATAGGATTATTATATTTGCTTGACATTAAACCTGTAAACTAGAATTAATGAACCTTTCGTGATTAAAATTCGAAACATCGTAATAAGTGATATTAAAATCATGAAGGCTATGAGAGGGATGGACTTGTGGGTGCGAGTAATAAAAAAGAAAAGACAAAGGAATCAATTGAAGAAAAAACGAACATATGAAAAATACACATTTGGTAAAATTGGTAATTTGGATTCTTGCACTAACTATTACGTCGTGTAATCCGATAAACGAAAAAATATTTGAGAGTGGTGTTAGCTATGAGTTAGCTCAATTGCGCGAAAAACAACTAAGCAATATCAACTACAACATTACTTTTCGTATTCCCGATCAAAAAAATCAGAAAATAACAGCAAACGAACTCATCGAATTTGATTTTAAGAAAGTACGTAAAAATCCTTTACTCATCGATTTCCGCAATCCCGAATCGTATATAAAGTCGGTAAGAATCAATGAAACAAAAACAGATTATATTTTTAAAAACGAGCATATAATAATATCATCCGCGGATTTATTGGAAGGTAAAAATAAAATTGCAATAGAGTTTATTGCTGGCAATAGAGCTCTTAATCGAAATGATGAATATCTGTATACCTTGTTTGTACCTGATAGGGCTTGTACAGCTTTCCCTTGTTTCGATCAACCATCGCTTAAGGCAATTTTTAAACCTACAATTATTACTCCCGAAAATTGGATTGCTGTAGCAAACTCGAAATTACAAGAAAATAAAAACAATAAGTTTGTTTTTGATGCGACAAAGCCTATTAGCACATATCTGTTTTCGTTTGTTGCTGGAAAATTCGACTCAGTAAGCAAAACCTTTGGCGATATGACAATAACAATGTATCATCGCGAAAAGAATGACGAAAAGCTTAAACGCAATATCGATAAGATATTCGAACTAAAATATAGCTCGCTAAAATGGCTAGAAGAGTATACAAAAATTAAGTACCCATTCCAGAAAATGGATTTTATAGTTGTCCCATCGTTCCAGTATGGAGGAATGGAGCATCCGGGGGCTGTACTGTATCGCGATTCGAAAATGTTTTTAGATCAATCGGCTACTATAAGAGACGAACTAAATAGAGCGAATCTAATTGCTCACGAAACAGCTCATATGTGGTTTGGCGATTTAGTTACAATGAAATGGTTTAGCGAGGTTTGGCTTAAAGAAGTTTTTGCCAATTTCATGGCCGGAAAAATAGTAAATCCCCAATATCCTGAAATTAATCATCAATTGAATTTCTTAATAAATCATTACCCTTCATCTTATAGTGTCGATCGAACTTTAGGAGCAAATCCAATAGAACAAGAACTTGATAATATGAAAAATGCAGGGACTTTATACGGGGCTATTATTTATCATAAAGCACCAATTGTTATGTCTCATCTCGAAAATATTATAGGTGAAAATAAACTACAAGAAGGCATACATGAATATTTATCACAAAATATGTATTCTAATGCTACTTGGGATGATTTAATTGATATTCTCGA
>JAKSCO010000204.1 GCA_022360575.1 Bacteroidales bacterium
CCCATCAATTTCATTAGCGTCATAAGTCCATTCAGGATTATCGTACTCACGATAGCCTAAGCTAACATTTATAACATCTACTCCTAGGCTGTCAGCATACTCAGCTCCTGCAAGCCAGTTATACTCTTCTATTACTTGTTCTGAACCAGCATCCTCTGTACGTACCAAAATATAGTCGGCATCTGGAGCAGATCCTATCAATCTTCCTTCTTCTTTTGCTGCAATAATGGTAAGTACATTTCTACCATGAGAGTGTTTACTGTATTCAACAATACCACCTTTTACAAAATCTTTAGTTGCTATTATTTTATCATTTAATATTAAATGTTGTAGTGTTGAAAGCACTGGTACACTCGAAAAACCAGCATCCAAAACAGCAATCAGCATCCCACTACCAGTATATCCATTGTTGTGTAGGATATGTCCATTAAGCATGCTTATTTGATTGTCGCTAAAACCATAATCAAAGAAATTATCTTCTATTTCTTTGCCTGATTTTACAATAGGTACTTCGTTTCTAATTAATCTTTTGGAGGTAATAAAACCATAATTCTCTATGGTGTCGATTAATTGAGAGTCGGTCGACTGTATAGCTGCACCATTCATCCACTTCGATGTATAACGTACAGTTATATTAAGTGACTCTAATGAATCAATATAATATTTAGATACTGGTAAATCAGAAATATCGATATCAATATTCTGGTTTGTTCTTCGGTCTAGCGAACGTTGAGATAAAAACTCTTCTGGATTATCAATAGAATATTCATTGTTATTTTTATCCGAGAAACTTACCCAATACACTGTGGCGTTTTCTTGTGCAAATACATTACTACTTAGTATTACAAAAGTTAGTGCGATTAAAATATTACCTATAGTTTTCATCTTTACCTCTTTCTATAAAATATTGCTTATAAACTGTTCCTGTTGTCACTCTATCTTCAATAGCTACATCTGGAATAATCTCTTGCGAATTCAAATGAATATATTCCTTAGCAACTACACCAACTTCTCTAACTACAGCAACTACA
>JAKSCO010000133.1 GCA_022360575.1 Bacteroidales bacterium
AAATTTGGCAAATATAATTTGGAAATCAGATAGTGGTCGAGTTAATAATAATTCGATTGTGCCTGTCTTTTTCTCGTCAGAAAACATTCGCATTGTTACTGCCGGGGCTAAAAATAAAAATATCCAAGGGGCTATAGTAAACAATCCATTTAAACTAGCATAGCCACTTTCTAAAATATTATTAACTCCTGGGAAAACCCAGATGAATAATCCATTTATTATTAAAAATGCGATTATTACAATATAGCCCGTAAGCGAACTAAAAAAACTCCGAAATTCTTTTTTGAAGAGTGTATACATGGTATGTTTTTTTATCTGAACACAAATTTATATTAATTTTTGGATGATTAAAATTTAGAGAATATTTCTGTAGAAGTACGGAAGCTTGCCGACGATGAGAAAGTACCTTCCGTATCAGTACAGAGGCTTGCCGACGAAGAAAAAGTGCCTTCCGTACTAGTACAGAAGCTTGCCGACGAAGAGAAAGTACCTTCCGTATCAGTACAGAAGCTTGTCGACGAAGAGAAAGTACCTTCCGTACTAGTACAGAAGCTTGTTGACGACGAGAAAGTGCTCTCCGTACTTTTTATAAGTATTGATTTTATTGAAGTGTAGCTTGTTGTGATGTTACTAACTTTTATTAGGTTGAAGTTTTAGTAAAAAATCAGTAATTTTAATGTCCATATATTTGGGTATATAATAGCTTATGTAATGAGGAAGAATATAAATGTATTGATTGTTGTTTTTTTATTTTTGAATATTTCGTGTAAAACAAAAGATTTAACGATTTATTCAGATCCTGATATTATTAATGTATTGATTGCTCAGAAAGGAGATGTCTTTGAATTTACAGTAAAAAATAAAAGTTCGGAGATAATTTATTTTATGAGTTCTAAAAGTTTAGATATTGAAAAACTTGTAAACGGCAAATGGGTGCAATTAAGAATATTACCTTGTCCTTGCGATGCACCTTGTCGAAATTCAGAACAAGAGATTATTCTTAAAAATAAAGGATCGTACTCGTTTTTCTGGAATATGAAAGAAAGTTGGTGTGGTGATAAAAAAATAAGTAGAATGGTTCGCGAAACAATAACGCAAAAAATAGATAAAGGAAAATATCGAATTAATCTAAAAGTGAAGCAAAGCAATGGTATAATTCAGATTATAAAAGAAGAATTTGTTTATTAATCGAATTATACTTTTATAAAAAAGCCCCTATAAGAAAAATTTATAGATAACAATTTTAAAAAGTATAAGCAGATGAGAAAAACAGTACTCTTTTTGGTAATTGCATTATTTGCTAATTTGGCTTACACTCAGGTTTGGCACGATGATGCTGATATTTCGAGACGAAATAGAAAGAAAACTACGAATAACTTTTATGAGATCCAGAGAAATTTTAATGGTTTTTGGGAAGGACAAAATATAGACAGAGGTTTTCGTTATGTCGACGGGGCAAAGAAGAAAGCTGTTGGTTGGAAACAGTTTAAACGATGGGAATGGTTTTGGGAAACCAGAGTTGATTTTCTTACAGGTGATTTTCCCCAAACAAATATATGGTTGGAGCAATTAAACTATACCAATATTAATAGTGAGGAGGCCGATCAATCCAATTGGGTGAGCTTAGGACCTTCTTCGTCGGCAGGAGGATATGCAGGGATAGGCCGAATAAATTGCATAACTTTTCATCCAACCAATAATAACATTATTTGGACAGGAGCACCTTCGGGAGGATTATGGAAAACAACCGATGGAGGTACAAGTTGGCAAATATTAACAGACAATCTTCCTATATTAGGTGTTAGCGATATTATTTTGGCCGATGATTATACAACATCAAATACAATATATATAGCAACAGGCGATAGAGATGGTAGAGATAATTATTCGGTTGGAGTTTTAAAATCAACCGATGATGGAGTTTCTTGGCGATCGACAGGTTTAAGCTATAATTTAGGTGATGGGGCTATAATAACCCGACTATTAGGATATCCGGGAAATACAGATATTTTATATGCTTGTTTAAATGGAATTTTGACAAAATCAACTGATGCTGCCAGCTCTTGGACTGTTCTTGCTCAAGGGTATTTTTATGATATGGAGTTTAAGCCCAATTGTGAAGATACTGTTCTTTATGCTGCCAGACGCAACTTAAGTAACTTAAATATCGAATTAATAAAAACTTCGGATGCAGGTTCGAATTGGCGAGTTGTGCATACATTTTCATCTTCGACAAGAAGAGTTGAATTAGCGGTTTCTGAAGCCGATTCGACATTTGTATATGCTTTAGCTGCTAATAATTTAGGAGGTTTAGAAGGGGTGTATAAATCGACCAATAGTGGCGAATCTTTTTCGCAAGTATATGATGGTTCGGTTGTTGGTAATAACTTATTGAATTGGTATAGTGGTCCTAACGACTCAGAAACAGGAGGGCAAGGTTGGTATGATTTAACGTTGGCTGTTGCTCCCAATAATCCTAATGTTTTGTACTTAGGAGGTATTAATACATGGAAATCTACTGATGGAGGAACTTCGTGGACTTTAACATCACATTGGCATGCTCAAGGAATGAGTATTCCGGCAGTACATGCAGATAAACACTCAATGGTTTATCAAAGTGCAGATGTCTTTTTCGAAGGCAATGATGGAGGTATTTATAAAACTACCGATGGCGGAGCAACTTGGATTGATTTAACCAACGAGATGGTTATTAGTCAAATGTACAAATTGGGGGTTTCTCAAATTGTAGCAGATGAAGTTATTACAGGATTACAAGATAATGGATCGAAATTACATAGTGGTACCACCTGGACCGATGTGAAAAGCGGTGATGGAATGGAATGTATTATTGATTATTCGGATATTAATACACAATATGCTACTTATGTATATGGACAAATTGATAGAACTACAGACCATTGGACTAGCCAAACAAATATTACTGAGAATATTCCAGGGAATCTTAAAGGTGCTTGGGTTACTCCTTATTTCTTAAATCCTTTAAATCCGAATATTCTGTATGTAGGATATGCTGATGTTTGGCGATCAAATAATAAAGGTGATAGTTGGACTAAAATTTCGGATGTAAACTTATCGCAACGAAAAATTAGAGCAATGAGAATTGCTCCGTCAGATACTAGTGTAATATACATAACAGACCATTCGTATTTCTATAAAACAAGCGATGGAGGAGCTACTTGGACAAACTTAACCGCTAATTTACCTTCGACTTCTAATGCTTTAACTTCGATTGAAGTTGCGTATAATAATCCCGATCATATTTGGATTAGTTTTGGTGGGTTTGATAATATTAATGCATACGAATCGACCGATGGAGGAACAACTTGGACAAATATATCAGAAGGCTTGCCTAATGTTCCTGCTAATTCGATTATTCATAATTCGATGACAGTAGATGGAGACATACAATTATATATGGGTACCGATTTAGGTGTGTTTTTTAAGGAAGGTGATCGCCCATGGGAAGAATTTCGGAACAATTTACCTAATGTGACAGTTTCAGAGGTAGAAATATATTATGATTCTACCGATAATCAAAATAGTAAGATTTATGCTTGTACTTATGGTCGAGGATTGTGGAAATCTAATTTAGCAAGTTTTACTCAAACCAGTATCGATGATGAATTCTTAGCCAAAGTAGGAATAAGTATTTACCCTAATCCATCGAAAGGTAAGTTTTTTATCGAAAATACAGGCGAATCTATAGTGTCGAAAGTGGCAGTATATGATGTTTCGGGGAAAAAAGTTTATGAAAGCAATCTCGAAAAGTCAATTTATACGGTCGATTTAACTCATGTTGCTAAAGGAGTTTATGTAATTAAATTGATTATTGATGATAAAAAAGTTTCGTCAAAAATATTAATTAAATAATAATATTATTCAAAAGCAGAAAAAGAGATTGTAATTAACAATCTCTTTTTTGTATCCAGTTTTCTAAAATTGTTTTTCCGTGTGGTGTCATTATTGATTCGGGATGAAATTGTACCCCATGTATTTTATATTTATTATGCTTTAATGACATGATTCTGTTGTTTTCGTCTACAGATGTAATACTTAATTCTTCGGGGAAGTTTTCTTGAGAAACAATCCACGAATGATACCTGCCAGAATAGAATGTGCTTGGAATATTTTCGAATATAGTATGATTATTTATAATGTTGGTTTCAAATTCACGACCATGATTAACTTCATTCATGTTTGTGAGCTTAGCTCCAAAATATTCAGCTATAGCTTGATGTCCTAAACATACTCCTAAAATAGATTTTGTTTCTTTGTATTTATCTAATATGTCAAACATAATTTGCACATCAGAAGGTATACCTGGACCTGGCGAAAAAACAATCTTGTCGAAATTAACAAGCTCG
>JAKSCO010000227.1 GCA_022360575.1 Bacteroidales bacterium
CCGAAATACATCTCTAAATTATAGATACAGATAGGTTAACCATCCGGAAATTTGGGTAAATTACGCAAATGGATAGGTTAATCAACCGAAAAATATAGGTTCGGAACCGAAAATTTTAGGTTAATTACCGAAACACTTCTACAAACAACCAAAATACATCTCTAAATTAGAGATACAAATCATTAAATTAATGATACATATAAATAACCTACTTAGACACTTTCAGGAATAACTAAAACTATAAGCTCTATTTCGAATTTTGGAAGAGATTTGTTTTAATTCGATACATTTAGATTCGGAACAAATACCTGAAATAAAGTCATAAAATTTAATTTTTACAAAAACGACTCAAGCACAAACTTGAGTCGCCAACTATCCTTCGAAATAGTCTGAAATACGAACACGAAGGACAAGAAAATATAAATAAATCTATTTTAAGGACTTTTTCGAACAAGCAAGGCTGCATTAAAATAAATTTATTTAATTTCATATTTTTATTTTACAAGCATGAATAAGCTACCTCAAATACATATTGTATCTTTTGATATTCCTTTTCCTGCAAATTACGGAGGAATTATTGATGTATTCTTTAAAATAAAAGCTCTAAATCAACAAGGTATTAAAATACAATTACATTGCTTTGAATACAATCACGAAAGGACTTCAGAACTAAACAAATATTGCGAACAAGTTTTTTATTACAAACGACCAAAATCATTACGATATTTCTTTTCGAAGCTCCCTTTTATTGTAGCAACACGGTCGAATATTCAATTGTACAACAACCTAATACAAGACACAAATCCTATTTTATTCGAAGGCTTACACACTTGTTATTTTTTGAAAAAGATACAAAACTACAAGAAACGCCAAATTATTGTTCGATCGCACAATATCGAACATGAATATTATTGGGCTTTAGCCAAAAAGGAACAGAACATTTTGCGTAAAATATTTTTCTATACAGAAGCTCGAAAACTTAAAAAATACGAATCGATCTTAACCGAAGATATTCAAATTGCAGGTATTACAAAGAAAGACTGTTTATACTTAAATCAACTAAATCCTAATAACTTTTTATTGCCAGCATTTCATCCTTTTAATAAAATCGATATAAAAACAGGTTGTGGCAAATACATTTTATTTCATGGCAATTTATCTGTAAATGAAAATATTGAAGCAGCTCTTTTTATCATTCAGAGAATAGCATCAAAAATTAACCATGAATTTATCATTGCAGGACGCAATCCTCATAAAACCATCTTACAAAAAGCAAGCTTATATCACAATGTTAAAATCGTAGCAAATCCTGACGATACCAATATGTACGAGTTAATTCAAAATGCTCATATAAATCTACTAACAACCTCTCAAACAACCGGAATAAAGCTAAAATTAATAAATGCTTTACATATTGGTCGGTATTGTATAGCTAACAACAAAATGGTACAAGGTAGCAATCTCGAATCTTTATGCATAATAAAAAATACAGCAAAAGAAATTATCGTTGCAATAAAAAAAACAATAGACAAACCATTTTCCGGCGAAAACATTTCAAATAGAAAAGATACCTTGTTAAAATTTGTTAACAACACTGAAAATGCAAAGAAATTAATAAATTTGCTCAACAAAACTAATAAATCATGAAAGTAAAAAGAATCACATTTTTTATATTAATAATAATAACAAGTTTAAGCTGTTTTGCTCAAGATTATAAGATAAATGTTGAAATAAACGACTTAAAAGATACGAGTATATATCTGGGATATTATTATGGAGATAAAACATATGTTAAAGATACTGTAATTTTAGATAATAAAGGAAAAGGAGTTTTCGAAGGAGATAGCTTGCTTAACCAAGGTTTATACATTGTAGTTATGCCTAACAAAACCTATTTTGACATAATTATTGGCGACGATCAACATTTTTCTGTAAGCACTACATCAAAAGCTTTAATTGGCGATCTGAAGGTTAAAGGTTCTGACGAAAACCAAGCTCTTAAGAGTTTTCAAAACTATATGCGTAAACAAGACAAAAAAGCAAAAGATATACGAACCAATCTAAACAAACTCGACAAAAACTCAGATTCAATAAAAATATACCAAAACGAACTCAATGACTTATCTAAAGAAGTTAAAGATTTTTGGGATAAAACAATAAAAGATAATCAAGGCAATATGCTAAATGTATTGGTTAATCTTATGAAAAATCCAGAAATTCCAGAATACACTGTTCCCGAAAACATAACAAACAAAGACTCGGCTCGTTGGTTTCACTCATACAACTATAATCGCAAACATTATTTCGATTTTATAGATTTTTCTGATCCTCGATTTTTACATACTCCAATGTTTCATAATAAGGTAGAATCTTTTTTCTCGCGAGTCTTAGTCCAAAATCCCGATACCATAAGTAATTATATTGATCAACTTTTGGATAAAGCAAAAAACAACAAAGAAATGTACGATTATTGGTTGCGTTATTTCTTAATTAAATATCAAAAGAGTAATATTATGGGTATGGACAAGGTATTTCTTCATATTTCAGAAGAATATATTATTAAAGAAGAAATCGACTGGCTTACCAAAGAAACTATTGATAAAATAAAACAAGAAACAGCTAAATTGCGATTTAATCAGATCGGAAATGTAGCTCAGGATTTAAAAATGGAAACCATTGATGGCGAATATGCAAAACTCCATGACATCAAATCAAAATTTACTCTGGTTTATTTCTGGGAACCACATTGTGGTCATTGCAAAAAAACAACACCTAAAATTCATGAGCTATATAAGCAATATACTCGCGACGAGTTCGAAATATTTGCTGTTTATACTCAGGCTGATAAAGAGGAGTGGACCGACTATATATTTAAAAATGAATTCGACGACTGGATTAATGTGTGGGACAACTACAACATGACAAACTTCCGTTTCTTTTACAACATTAATAGTACTCCTTCGATTTACCTATTAGATGAAAACAAAAAAATAATTGCTAAACGAATCAGTCACGAAAC
>JAKSCO010000063.1 GCA_022360575.1 Bacteroidales bacterium
AATACTACGACACGAAATAATGAACTCTATAGGCCCTATCTCGTCGACAATCGAAACACTTAACGAAATTATTGTAAATCCCGAAAACAATAGCGTTCGTACATTAAATCAGATAGACAACGAAATGCTTAACGATATAGCTTATGGATTACAAATTATTAAAGAGCGAAATTTAGGAATACAAACCTTTATTGATCAATTCAGATCGCTTTCGCAGATTCCAAATCCAAATATATACTATTTCAATATCCAAAAAACAATCCAAAATATAAAATCATTATGGAGTACTGAGTTAACCAACAAATCAATTTGTTTTCGATACAATGTTTCTGATGATGCCAAAATAATTTTGGGCGATAAACATTTACTCCAACAAGTTATAATTAACTTATTAAAAAACTCAATTGAGGCTATTTGTCATAAACAGGGAGTAATATCAATACATGTTTTTCTCGACCAAAACAAGAAAATAAATATTGTAATAACAGACAATGGGCGAGGAATTAATAAAGAAGAGCTCGATAAAATATTTTTACCATTTTACACCACTAAAAATGATGGTTCGGGTATTGGATTAAGTCTGGTTAAACAAATTATTCGTTTACACGGAGGTAATATTGAGGTGAAATCTGTCCCTGATAAAGGAACAGATTTTATAATTATATTATGATTTATATAAGCTTTCGCGTTTGATTTTTAATTTTTCGTCGGTTAAGTAATCTTCGAAATTCATTAATTTATCAATCTGACCATTAGGACCCATTTCGATAATTCTGTTCGTTACAGTATTTATAAACTGATGGTCGTGCGATGCCATTAAAACCTGACCTTTGTAATTAATTAAATTGTTGTTAAATGCCTGAATCGATTCCATATCCAAATGGTTGGTAGGATGATCTAAAATTAAAGTGTTTGCATTTGCCAACATCATTTTCCCGATAACACAACGAACCTTTTCGCCTCCCGACAATACAGTACATTTTTTACGAACATCATCCCCCGAAAACAACATCTTTCCTAAAATACTCATTAGCGATGCTTCTAAAGTATCGTCGGTAAATTGAGCTACCCAATCCAACAGAGTAAGTTCTTTTTCAAAATACGCGCTATTATCTATAGGCAAATATTCGTGGGTAATGGTTTGTCCCCATTTAAATGTTCCCGAGTCGGCAGTATCTTTACCATTAAGAATCTCAAATAAAGCAGTCATTGCTCTGTCGTCTTTCGAGTGAAAAATTATTTTGTCGCCTTTATCTACATTAAACGATAAATCTTTAAATAATACCTCACCATCAATTGTTTTTGTCAAATTCTCAACTTCCAATACAATATCTCCTGCTGGTCGTTCTTGTTGAAAAATAATCCCTGGATATCGTCTCGACGAAGGTTGAATTTCTTCTACATTAAGCTTTTCAAGCATTTTCTTACGACTCGTTGTTTGCTTAGCTTTGGCTACATTAGCACTAAAGCGTCGAATAAACTCTTGTAGCTCTTTTTTCTTCTCTTCGGCTTTTTTATTTTGTTGTGCCAATTGTCGGGCTGCTAACTGGCTCGATTCGTACCAAAAACTATAGTTTCCCGCGTAAGTCTGTATCTTTCCATGATCGATATCTAAAATATCTGTACATACATTATCTAAAAAGTGACGGTCGTGCGATACAACAATAACTGTATTTTCAAAATGGTTTAAATAGTTCTCTAACCACAAAATAGTTTCTAAATCAAGGTCATTTGTAGGCTCATCCAAAAGTAGGTTGTCCGGATTGCCAAATAGTGCTTGTGCCAACAAAACCTTTACCTTATCTTTTGCTTCGAGTTCGCTCATAGGTTTCGAGTGGATATTTTCTTTAATTCCAAGCCCGCTTAATAACATTGCAGCTTCGCTTTCTGCATTCCATCCGTTCATCTCGGCAAATTTCTCTTCCAGTTCGGCAGCTTTTATTCCATCTTCTTCGTTAAAATCAGGTTTCATGTAAAGAGCATCTTTTTCTTTCATTATTTCTGATAACTCTTTATGTCCCATGATAACAGTATCAAGAACAGAGTATGCGTCATATGCAAAGTGATCTTGTTTTAAAACAGCTAAGCGTTCTCCTGTCCCCATTGTAATGCTTCCCGTTGTCGAATCTAAATCTCCCGAAAGCATTCGCAAAAAAGTAGATTTCCCGGCTCCGTTTGCTCCAATAACGCCATAACAATTCCCAGGTGTTAATTTGATATTTACATCCTGAAAAAGAGGTTTCTTATCGAATTGAATAGATAAATTTGAAACTGTAATCATTTTTTAATTTTTATAAATGTTGATGTATAATAAATTAATATAAATGCTGGTTTTGAGCATTTCACTATTTTACAAGCGCGCAAAAATACAAAAAAAGATGATAAATGATAATTAATTATGATTTATTAACTTATAATAAGCTTCAGCCACGAGTAAATAGCCCATGGTAGTTGGTATAATAGCCTTCGTTATTAAGTATAAATAGGCTTTAACTTTTTGTAAATATGTATAATAGTTGAGTATAACAAAACTCGATTTAGAGATGTCTTCATCATTATGCTTGGTCGGAGTTTTCAAAACAAAAACAATCCAATCGATTTCTATTCTGTTGTTTTGGTATTAAACTTATATTATTTTGTTATAAGCAATTTGTAGAATTGTTCAGGAGATAAGTTATTCTTTTTGCAGAAATTTTCGATGCTAATATCTTGATTAATGCTTTTAAAATGACACTTTATTAAGTTCTTTCTCATCTCCGAAAAGGATGTTTTTAATATTGTTTCCGAAAACTGTTCTAAACTTAACTTTTCGGGATCAGGAAAATCGGGTCTTACAACATTTTTGGCGTGGCTATCCGAAATACTATTTCCGTATCTAATAATTTGCTTTAATGGATTAACCTGAAAGATCGTTCCAATGAAAATTCCAATAACAAGAATTATCGATACTATTATCTCGCGGTGGTTGGTTATTGTTTTTTTATTTGTAATAAAATATGAAAGAAACAGGCTCCAATTTATTTTAAATGCATGCAGAATACACAAAATGGCAAAGATGAATGTAAATACAGTGTGTTGATATTCCCATTGCTTTTTTGTTAATCCCAATATATCCCACGAAATCCATCGCGATAAACTTCCTTCGGGAGCAATATAAAGTACTATTCCTGAAAATAAGACAAGAAGAAAAGAAAGCAAAAGAGCAATACTAATAAAGATTTGCCAATTAAATTTTTTATTCATCGAATTTTTATTTGAAAAACAAACTGTCAAGTTTTATTTTAATATTTAATACTTTTGTTCAAAAGTATAAAAACATATTAAATATGGATAAGCAAAGTTTAAGAATTATATATTTAGGAACTCCTGATTTTGCGGTAGAACCTCTGAAACTACTCGTTGAAAACAATTACAATGTTGTGGGTGTAGTAACAAATCCAGATAAGCCTGCTGGGCGTGGTCAAAAAATTTTAGAATCTCCGGTAAAAAAATATGCAAAGTCGCAAGGATTAAATATTTTGCAACCAGAAAAATTTCGCGACGAAGATTTTTTATCCAAATTAAAAAGTTTAAATGCCGATTTACAAATTATAGTTGCTTTTAAAATGCTTCCAGAGATAGTATGGAGTATGCCTAAATACGGAACCTTTAATTTACACGCTTCTCTCTTGCCTCATTATAGGGGTGCTGCTCCAATAAACTGGGCTGTAATTAATGGCGATACCAAAACAGGAATAACAACATTTTTCTTAAAGCACGAAATAGATACTGGGAATATTATTTTTCAGGAAAAAATAGAAATTAGCGAAACCGATAATGCTGGATCTGTACATGACAAATTAATGTATTCTGGAGCAAGTTTAGTATTAAAAACAGTTGATGCTATCATAAATAATAATTACAAACTTACACAACAAGATACTATTATTGATAAATCGGAACAGTTAAAAAATGCTCCTAAAATATTTAAAGACGATTGTAAAATTGATTGGTCAAAAGATTTAGATTCAATTCATAATTTGGTAAGAGGTCTTAGTCCTTATCCTGCAGCATGGAGTACCCTCGAAAACAATCAAGGTTCTTTGGTTAATACAAAGATATTCGAAACTCAAAAAGAATTGGTAGAGCACAATCATTCAGTAGGAACAATCTTCTCGGATAAAAAAACATATTTGAAGGTAGCTGTTAATAATGGATTTTTAATAATTAACGAATTGCAACAAGCTGGGAAAAAGCGAATGAAAACAAGTGATTTTCTGAGAGGGTTTCAGAAAATCGATGAGTATAGATTTTGTTAAAAACAATAAAGGAAGATAGTTTAAGCTATCTTCCTTCGTCAAAGCCTTCAATCGTAGGGCTTGCTTTTACAAGTTCTTCGTGTGGTTTTATTTTTCGAAGCCATATTTTTTGTCCCTCTTTAGGTTCTTCGCCTTTTTTCATCAAGTTTTTCTTCAATAAACTCTTTAGTTTTATTCCATATTGTTGCGATATCGAATACATTGTTTCTCCTTGCTGTGTGATATGAAATCTTGATCCAACTTCAGCTTTCGAGCGTTTAGGTTGCAAAAAAAGCTTCTGACCCGATTCCAATTTTGCTGTTTTACTCAATTCGTTGTACTTATAAAGTTCAAACGAAAGCATTCCAAACTCTTCGGTAATACTTTTAAAAGTATCTCCTTGTTTTGTTACGATATAATCAATCCTGTTTAGTTCTTTTACTTGGTGTTTATTTAAACTTATCGAGAAATTATCTACATTTTCTGTCAAATCATTGTTTGTCAAAGCCTCATTACTTGTTGTTATAGGTTTTTGCTTATAGCCTTTTTTTGTATCAAAGCGATGTAAATTATTATCTTCAATTATTTTAATAAGCATAGCCGAGTAGCTTCTACTGGTAGCATATCCTGCGCGTTGTAATCCTTTAGCCCAAGCTTTATAATTAGTAGGTTTTAACTTAAACAAAGACTGATAGCGTTGTCCTTTATAAATAAAATTAGAATGATCAATATACGATTCGTAAACCGTCTTGTACTTTCTAAAGCATTCATTCCTCTTGTCATCATCATGATATACTCTTTTCCCTTTCCAGCTTTTATGGCATTTTATTCCGAAATGATTATTTGATTTTTGAGCTAAAGTGCTATTTCCATTATCTGATTCGAGAAGAGCTTGTGCGAGAGTAATACTTGCTGGAATTTTGCACCGTTTCATCTCTTTGATTGCTAATGGGCTATATTTTTCGATATATTCTTTACGATCTAACGAAACATTTGTTCTTTCGGGTTTGTTAGATATTTGTTGAACTTTACAAGATGCTATAAGTATGGGGATTGTTAGTATGATTAATCTTTTTCTCATTTTTTTTTTGTTATTTTGAACCATTGTAAAGATAATATATCCTTAAAGATATTGATTATTCTTTTACAAATTTAAATAAGAACAAATGGAAAAACGTGAAATAAAGTCGGTATTGTTAGAATATAAATCTTCGACCGAACTTAGTGATGTGTTTCAAAAATTAATAGATGAAGCAAAGCAAGCAGCAAGCACTGCTTATGCTCCGTATTCGAAATTTAAAGTTGGAGCAGCGGTATTGTTAGAGAATGGAGATATTGTTCAGGGGAATAATCAAGAGAATGCAGCTTACCCATCGGGTTTGTGTGCCGAACGAGTAGCTATTTTTTATGCTAACTCAAAATATCCTAATGTTGCTATTAAGTCAATTGCAATAACAGCATTCACTCAAGATGGATTTGTAAAAGAGCCTATTCCTCCTTGTGGTTCGTGTTTACAAGTAATGCTCGAAAGCGAAAATAGATACAATAACGAAATTGAAGTTCTTTTGTATGGCGAGGATAAAATTATTACGGCTAAAAATATAAGTCAGTTCTTACCTGTAAATTTTAACAAAGAAATGTTAAAATAATTAGTAGGTCGATAATATTCTCATAAATTTAATATTAGGAGTTATTCCTTCTTTATCTTTCGAGAATTCAGGTTTTAGTCTATTTACAAAATACATTTTTAATTGACCCCCGTTTTTTATTTCTATTTTTCCTCTATAGGTGCAATCGAAATATTCTTTTATATACGAGTAAGTACTTTCTGAAATGTTTACTTTGCCAACTTCTCCTGCTTGTTCCATTCTACAAGCTTTATTTACAGCATCACCCCAGATATCGTAAGCAAATTTCTTTTTTCCGATAACCCCGGCAATAACATCCCCAGTATGAATCCCTAATCGTAATTCCCATGGTGTTTCATTGTTTTTTATCTTTTCTTTAGCCGATTTTTCCATAAATTTTTGGATTTTTAATCCAGCTAAGGTAACATCAATAGGGTTACTTTTGTTGCGTAAAGGTAGGCCTCCTGCACACATGTATGCATCTCCAATAGTTTTTATTTTTTCAATAAAGTGATTCTCTATGATTTCATCAAATTTCTGAATATAAAAGTTTAGTTCAGTAATTAGAGTTTGGCTGTCTATAGTATTAGCTAAGTCAGAAAAACCTTTAAAATCGGTAAATAAGATAGATACTAATCGGTATTGTTTTGATTTAGCGTATCCTTTTTTCTTAAGTTGCTCGGCTGTTTCGAAAGGTAAAATATTTAATAAAAGTTCTTCTGATTTTTTCTTTTGTTTCTCAATGTATTCTTTTTGTTTCTTTATTTCTTCTCTCTGTTCTTCGAGTAAAAGGTTAGTGCTTTCCAAGTGTTCGGTTAGGGTTATTAAACTTTGATTTTTTGCTTCTAGTCTTTCTTCGGCTTTCTTTAAGGCAGTAATGTCCGATTCTATGGCAATAAATTTAATTATTTCATTCTGCTCGTTATATACAGGTGTTAGAGTAGTTTGAACCCAAATTAATTTCCCATTTTTTGTAAGCCATTTATTTTCGTACACATTAGATTCGGCTCCTTTTTTACACAAATTAATTGCTTCTGATAAATAGGGATTCTGTTGTTTGTCGAATAAACTTTCTTCAAATTTTTCTTTAAATTCTTCTAACGAATAACCATAAAGTTTCTCAAAACCTTCGTTAATCCATTCGAGCTTTCCTATTGCATTAATTATAGCTACTCCGGTAGCAGTTTTTTTTGCAACAATCGACAGCTCCCTTAGCCATTCGTGTTCTTTATAAATTTCGTGTTGAAATTCTTTGCGACTTTCAGCTGCTTCAATCCTCATTAAAAGCTCATCCTTTTCGTAAGGAACACGCACAATATCAACAATTCCATATTCGAATATTCGATCAATATTTACACGAGGCGAATAGTCGGTAATTAGCAAAACAGGAATATTATTGGTTTCTGTGCTTTGCTTTAAAGAAATAAGACTCCCAATGCTGCTACGCGATAAGCATTCTTTAGTTATTAAAATAATATTAGGATTTTCAGAAAGGCTTGTTTGGTATATATTACTCTGAGGGGTTTTTAAAATTGTAAACTCTATTTCATCGTTCATTATTTTTCGAATATGCTCAAATTCTGTTCCAATATCATCAGCTATAAGGATCTTATAATTCATAGAATTAAGGTTTGCTTTATTTTTTAAAATTATAACATTAAATTCAAAATAAGATATTTTTTCTAAAAAATTAATTAGATAAAAAATACTATTTATATCATGGTTTTGTTGTTTTATCAAAAAAAACAACGATAGACTAAAATAGTTCTCTAAGTAAGGTAAATTAATTTTACAGACTCTTTCTTTTTTGTCTTAGAATGAAGTTAAGTCTTTGATAGCTTTAGCTTATATGTGTTTTTTTGTTTCGTGTAAAAGCTTACTTTATTTGTTTTTTCGTCTTCGTTGATATATTAAATAACCACTAATAATAACTATTAATGAAACAATCCCCGATAAAGGAACGATTAAGATATAAAAGTCTTTCAATAGAAATTGGAAGATACGCCCGGTATGTATTTCTAGACATAAGCTCCATAAAGATATGGGAGCTTTTTTTATTATTTTTTGTGGCATTTCAGAGAAATTCGAATTCAATACCCCCTGATTATAATCTACAATATACGATTGCGAATTATTTGTAATTATTCCTGATATTGCATTTTTCCCAAATGGTCGACCTGATGAGTTTTCTTGGTATTCGTGACCCGAAATGAAATCATAAATTATTGGGTTTTGTGGATTCCATAAGAATAAGCCACTAAACGAACCTATTAAGTATAAATGCTTATTTATATTTTCGAAAACATTAATTCCCATAACACTTATAGGTGGTTGTATTTTGTAGGGCTCAGGAATAGCTTCTAACGATTGCAATTGATACATACCATTGTAAGCTGCCAATATAAAAGAATCTGTTGTTTCGTTGTACATAATATCTCTTAAATCATCGTACCAAGCATTGGGTTGATCCAGATGTGTGAATTTAATGACAGGAATATTAGCTCGGGCTATCGTAAGTAAAAGAGGTGGTCTTAAAAACATGCCAGTTAAACTAATAACAATAAGAAATATCAAAAACCATGAACCCAATTTATTATGCCACTTTAACGAATTTCGATTTATCTTAGCAATACTACTTATTCTTTTATTTTTTCTTTTTCTGTATTTTATTAGTTTAGGGAAAAAGAAAAAAATTATACCTGTAATTGAAATTAAGATTGAGATTACGCCAATAAAATCAACAAATAATTTCCCAGGGAGACCAAAGATTTCTCCTGAATGAATTTGCCAAACTGTTTCGAATAAACTTATTTTATTTTTATAACCTTTAGGGGCTTTAAGTTGTATCTTTTTAAATTTAGTAGCAGTGCCTTTATCTAAACCTGCAAAAATATACGAACGATTCATTGCAATGATAGAATCCTCTTTACTTATCACCGAAACAAATCGATCAATTTTTGTATTGAGATCAAATTTTTGCCATTTTCTCTTGTCCTTATTGTAAGCATATAACCCAAATAATGTTGCTGCAAATAGGTTTTTATTTGGACTTAGATAAACATCAAATATTTTTCGGTTATCAATTCCCTTAGGCAAACCTTGATTATAATCAGTGTATTTCTGAAATGTAGAATCGCTAAGCCAAATCCCGATATCTCCATAAACTAAAATGCTATCTGATGATATTATTTGACTTCCTCGCAAGGCTGCTAAATTCCAATTTTTGTAATGATAATTTTTAGGTAAAATATTTCTAGAGATATCTATTCCCGAAATAGTTTCTCTGTGATTCATTAAAATTCCAGATATTGCATAATACATTAAAAATAATGCAATAATAAGACCTGGCCATTTATGATATTTTTTTAATTGATTTATTCTTTTTTTTTCTACTTTCATTCGGTTAAAATTTCTTTTTGCAAAAATACAAAACACTATTTTTTATATTTATATAAACCCGCATGTAGCAAAGCTTACAAAACATTATACATAGTCATAAAGGGAATAGGTACAATAATACCAATTAATTTTAAAGATTGATATATATTTGCGAACTTTTATTAAAGCAAGATAATAAATTACAATAAATGGAGTTTATAAAAATATTCAGAAAATAGAACTTATATATGGTAAATATTAGCAAGGCAGATTATACTAAAGCTCATATTATTTTCGATTTTGTGTGGAAACTATTTAATGAATGCGAGTACTATTCTAGTGTTTTAGGTGTAGAGAAAATAAAAGAATTATTATTAAAAGATTCTATGCAGGCTTTTCTTATTAGCAAGAAGAAACACAATATAGGTGTATTAACTTTGGTCGAAAGTGAATCAATATATTCAAATGGTAAGTTTGTTATAGTAAACGAACTGTATTTGTTACCAGAATATCGTACAGAAAAGATTATTAAATTATTGCTCGATACAATAAAGAAAATTGCTATACAAAAGAAATGGCATAGAATAGAGCTTACAATTCCAGATGTTTTTAAAGACGTAATGGATTATTTTAGAACAGGAGGTTACGAAGAGTTTGGAGTAAGGATAAGGTTAGCTCTTTAAGAGTTTCAATATAAAATAAGACTATATGTACTTATTTATGGTAGCGTATAATTCCTTTTCGTTTACAGGTTTTGAAATATAATCATCACAACCAGCTTTAAAACTTTTTTCTTTTTCAGATGACATCGTAAATGATGTTTGTACAATAATAGGTAAATCGTTATTTATTATTTTTATTTGCGATGTTGCTTCAATACCATCCATTATAGGCATCTTTATATCCATTAAAACAATATCAATATTCGAATTGGATTTACATTCATTAATTGCTTCTTTTCCATTTTTTACTCTAATTATTTTTGCTTTTGTTTTTTGTAAAGCATTATGTAGTATTACATAATTTACATTGTCATCCTCGGCTACAAGTATTGTTTTGCCTTCCCAATTATAATTCTTTTTGATTTTACTTATTTTATTAAATAATACTTTGAAACCTATAATAAGAATATCATCAAGTTGTTTGTAATCTCCTTTCCAATCATAAAAAGTCTGTTCGAGTATTTGTTTTTGTTTTTTTAGAGATTCTTTGCTGTTTTTTAATAATAAGTCTTTAAAGTTCGAAGTAAGGTATTTTCGCCCAAACTCACCTCCAAACTGATCAATATATCCATCCGAAAAAAGATATATTAGATCATTTTCATACAAATCTAAATAATGATTAACGAATGATTCTTTTGATTTTCTATGAATTCCGATAGGCATTTTGCAGCCTCTAATGCTTAATAGTTCTCTATTACGAATCAAAAATAAAGGGTTGTTTGCCCCGGAAAATTCCATTGTTTTATTCTTATGATTAATAATACAAAGAGCAATATCCATTCCGTCTCTGCTTTCTCCGATTGATCCTGTTTGGTGAAGCGAACTAATTACATGTATACGCAATTCATTCAGAATTTCATTTGCATGTATATTGGGGTCTTTATTAATAATTTCATTAAGGAATGTTATTCCTAGCATGCTCATTAATGCCCCAGGTACGCCATGTCCTGTACAGTCTGCTGCAGCTATAAATATCCGATCGTCAACTTGTTTTATCCAATAAAAATCGCCAGAAACTATATCGCGAGGTTTGTATAAAATAAAATGTTCTGCAAGCAGATGCTGTATAAATTGATTCGGAGGCAAGACAGCTGATTGAATCCTTTTAGCATAGAATATGCTATCTTCGATTTTCTTTTTTTGCTTACGAACAATATCGTGTTGTTTTTTGATTTTATGTTTTTGCTGAGCAATATTATCACCTTGTTTCATAATGAAATCCATGTCGGTTTCCATGAGTTTCTTTTGCTTTGCTAGTTCGTCTTTTGTTTTAGCCAATTCGTCACGTTCTTTTTGTATCTTAGCTTTTTGATTGGTTATAATATCCCCTTGCTTTATATAGAAATTGATATCTTTTTCGAGTTGTTTTACTTTATTACTTTGTAAGAATAAATCGTCAGATAACTTAATGTGGGTTTGTTTGTTTTTTGTAATATCTAGTCCACTTATTATATAGAAAGAAAAGTTTAATTCTTTGTTGTTTAAAGCGAAGATTCGTGTGTTAAAATATTGTGTTTCTGATTTGAGCTTTATTTCTAGATCAAAGTTTTGTTCTTGGTTTGTTTTTTTTAGTTTATCAATATTTTCCTTAATCTTATTTTTAGTGTCGTTTTCTAAGGCAAAATCGCTTATGTTTTTATTTAAGAATTGATTGGATATAATATTCTTCTCTTTGAATTTAGTAGAGAATTTAATATCAAAACAATATTCATTAGAGTCTAAAATCAATAAAAAATCAGATATACTTAATATTATTCTAAGAATCTCTGATAGCGCTAACTCTGATTCTAGAGTTGTTAAGTTATATTTGTTTTCTTCAGTCGACATAAATTTCTAGTTAAATAAAAATTCTTTCACAAGATTAATTATGTAATTAAAATTTATTGGTTTTTCAATATAATCTGATATATCAATATTTAAAACCTTTTGCTTTAATTCGGGCTTATTCTTTGCAGTAATAAACACGATAGGAATATCTTTTGTTCGTTTACTTTGTTTAAGTTTATCTAGAAATACGAAACCAAACTCAGATATTGTTAAATTTAATATAATGATGTTAAAGTTGGTTTTGCTCAAAATATCCAGAGCTTCTGCTGTACTGTAAGCAACTATTGAGATAATACCTTCTTTTAATAAGAGATTTTTCAGAAGAATATTGTTTGTTCCAGAATCATCAACAATTAATATCTTTTTATTCATTATTGTTAAATATTAGAACGAATTCTTTCTTTTAGGTAGAAGTGTAAACTGTTTTTACAACCTTATCTATTAGAAATTTAACAATAAAATATTAAGGATAATAATATTGAAGGGATTAATTTTGTTTATACAAACAAATGTAGTTGTCTTTTAATGACTACATTTCTTCGTATTCTATATATTTAAATGGAATTCCAACAATTGATTCAAAATACTGTCCTGATTCTAAAACATCTAAATCGCCTTCTTCATAAAACCAATTAACAGAGATATTGTTGTTGTTTTCAGGGTTATTTTCTAACAAGCGTAGCATTTCTAAAATAAATTTAGATGAGCTGGTATTAAAATATTCAAGTTTTATGTCTATTCGGATTTTTTCTGCTACAAAATCTTTAGTCCAATCAAGTATTGGTTTAAAGAACTTAGCTGCATCTTCTGGTATTGATCGTCCTTCTATTTTTAGAATTCCATTAATACCAAATGTTACCGATGGAGTCTTTTCAGTTTCTTTTATAATTAAATCGTTCATAATAAATTTAATCTAAAATGCTTAACCCTATTTGTTATAATATTCAAATACTAATTTACAACTAATTTACAATAAATTGCAAATTAGTTTGTCGATTGTTAAAAATAATAGCAATAATGCTTATTTTTCTATTTTAGAAACTAAATTAATTTAATTTTGTTCAGACGAATACCTTAAAACAAGAAATTTGCTTTGTAAAATCTTCATGATAAATTAGATTAGTACAATTTAGCATGATTGGGATATACAACATTTGTTGGCATGTATGAGAAATAAGATAAAAATGGTTTAAGAGAGCGGGGTGACAACACAAAATAACATTTTACCTCGAAAAGAAGTATAACGAGCAATAAAATGTCAATTAAAGAAAAGTATAGATGAAGAAAAGGGCAATATTAAAATATATTATTATTACGGGAGTTGCTTTAATGTGTATGGCTCTGGTTGTTGTTGTGGGAGTATATTCTAGGGTGTATAAAAAAAATACAACAAAAAGTACATATGTATATATTCCTTCGGGAGCCGATTTTGATACTGTTGTCAAGATAATGAAAGAGGCTGAGGTTCTGAAAAATATTAATTCTTTTATATGGTTAGCCAAGAAGAAAAATTATCCGAATCATATTTATAGTGGTAAATATAAGATTGAAGGAAATACGAATAATAATGATTTGATCAATAAATTTCGTTCGGGACATCAAGAACCTGTAAAAGTTATTTTTAATAGTGTAAGAACACTCAGTCAATTGGCAGGGAAGATAGCAAGACAGATCGAGCCAGACTCTGTAACATTACTTCAGCATTTTTATAACGATTCAATTATTCAGAATTATGGTTTAAAGCGCGAAACAATCTCTTGTATATTTCTTCCTAATACTTATGAATTTTGGTGGAATTGTTCGGCTGCTACATTTATGAATAAAATGCATAAAGAATACATGCGTTTTTGGAATACAAATAGGAAAAATCAGGCTAAGGCTATAAATCTTACTCCTCAAGAGGTAATTACTCTTGCTTCGATTGTTGATGAGGAAACTCTATATAATGATGAAATGCCTCGTGTTGCTGGAGTATATATAAATAGATTAAAGAAAAGAATGCACTTACAGGCTGATCCTACTTTGAAGTTTGCATTGGGTGATTTTTCAATTAAGCGAGTATTGAATAGACATAAGAAAATAGATTCTCCGTATAATACTTATAAAAGGTATGGTTTGCCTCCAGGTCCTATATCAATCCCTTCTATTGCAGCAATAAAAGCTGTGTTAAATTACGAAACGCACAATTTCTTATATTTTTGTGCTAAACCTGATTTTTCGGGTTATCATAATTTTGCAAAAACTCTATCGAAACATAATATTAATGCACGAAATTATCAGAGGGCTTTAAATAAACAACGTATTTGGCGATAAGAAAAGATGAAATAGAACCTATATCTTAGAGTTTGGTTGGTTATTGTTATAAAAATGATATTTTTGTTTAAAACAAAACAACATGCTTTATGAGGAATATAATTTGTCTTATTTTACTTGGAATAGGTTTAAACTCTTGTCAGCAAGTAAATGATCAGAATAAAAAAATAAAGAATACATTTTCGACCAAAGAAACCAAGAATAAACGAGCAGATCGAGACTCGGTTGTTATAAAAAAGATATTTTACGAAAAGAGTAAAGCTCTAAAAAAGGAAATTACAGTAAAGAATAATAAAAAAAATGGGATTGCTAAAGAATACTATCCTGATGGAAAATTACGAACTGTAGTAAATTATGTAGATAATTTAAAAGAGGGCAAAACAATTTGGTATCATAAAAATGGGAAAGCATATAGAGTAACTCCTTACAAGAAAGGAAAGATGCATGGTATTCGAAAAACGTATTATCAAAATGGGAAAATACAGGCTAAGATACCTTATAAGGAGGGAGAATTGCAAGAAGGAACTGTAGAGTATGATGAAAAAGGAAATATCATAAAACATAAACCTGAAATTATTTTTAAAACACAAGATTTAGGTCAACATTCTGGAAATTATGTTTTGCAGCTCTCACTATCGAAAGAATACTCTAAGGTTCAGTTTTTTGAAGAAAGAACGGCTCTTAATGGCGAGAAAATGCGAGTAAGAATAAATACTCGATTTGGTGTTGGGACTCTAAATTTTTATGTTTCTAGAGATGAATCGAAAAAGGAAGATGTAAAGATATATGCTAAATTTAATACCAGACTGCATACTCCGGTTTTAATTTATGCAAATTATAAATTTGCCTCTACAAACAAATAAAATCAGTAAAAACATACAATTTATAAAAAGCCCTATACACTAGGGTTTTCGTATTTTATGATATTAAATTTTTGTAGGTATCGAAATCATGATGTGATTTGACATTCCGAATGTTAAATTTTAATGAAAAGCGAACTTTTTTATTAAAATAAGTGTTCAAAATTATATCATGTATTGCTAAATGAGTAAAAAATAATGGATGTTTTCTTCTGGTTAATAAGTAAGAAGAAGATTATTGCGCGTTTATTTTGCGATATCTTGAGATTACAAAACAATTAGGCATAGATATTGCATTCGAGCATCCCAATTAAATTTGCATATGTTAGCTTATATACTCAATAGAAAGATTTTTTTGCTTGTGGTGATAAATGTATTTTTTATTGCCTCACGTGCTCAGAATGTAGATAGCTTATCGACACCTAAAATAGGTTTGGTATTAAGTGGGGGAGGAGCTAAAGGCTTAGCTCATATCGGTGTTTTAAAGATATTTGAAGAGGTTGGGTTGAAGCCCGATTACATAACAGGAACCAGTATCGGAAGTATTATCGGAGGTTTATATGCCTTAGGTTATTCGGCCGAAGAATTATCGGAGATGAATGCAAATGCTGATTGGGGAATCTTATTGTCGGATAAGATAGAACTGAATAAGATTGTAATGGAGGAGAAGTATGAGTCGAATCGATATCTATTTAATTTTCCTATACGAGATTTTAAATTTAAACTCCCTTCAGGATTAATTGAAGGTCAGCAATTGAATTCCTTTTTTAATCAATTGGTTTGGCCTTTGCCTCGGCAAGAAAGTTTCGATAGTTTACCAATCCCCTTTCATTGTATGGCTGTCGATTTAATAAAAGGAGAAACAGTAGAGTTGAAATCGGGGGATTTTGTCGAATCAATTCGAAGTAGTATGTCTATTCCGAGTGTTTTTGCGCCAGAACATATCGATTCGATGTTGCTTGTTGATGGAGGTATGACAAAGAATTTTCCTGTAAAGGAAGTACAAAAAATGGGGGCCGATTATGTTATTGGTGTTTATGTTGGATTTAAAGAGGATGTTACTAGCGATGACTTTTTTTCGCTTACCAGAGTATTGTCAAGGGCTACATCATTAAGTGGTATTAATGACGCCAGAGATGAAATGAAACATGTAGATTTGTTAATTGTTCCGGATTTAGGCGATTATGGAGCTGCTGATTTTTCGAAAGCAATAAAAATAGAGAAAAAGGGCGAGGTTGCAGCTGAAAAGTTTAGGCAACAGCTTAAGGAATTGGCCGAGAAACAAAAAAATAAAAAGAAAATTACCAAAATCGAACTTCCTGAGAAAATACGAATAAATGATATAAAAGTTGAAAATCAGAAGTTCATACAAAAAGATTTTGTTATAGGACAGTCGGGATTAGAAAAAGGACAGTATGTATCTAATATGGATATGTATAAAGCTATCGAAAATATCTATGGTACTTTTTATTTTAAAAAGGTTACATATAGTTTGGTAAAAAACAATGATGATAGTTACGATGTTATTTTAAAGCTTAAAGAGAAATCACAAGCTTTGTTTAATGTAGCTCCAACCTACGACAGTAATCTGGGTGTAGGTTTAACAACAAATTTAACATTACGAAATTATTTGGTTCCATCGTCGCGAGCTGTAGTAAGCTTTAAAATTGCAGAAAATCCAATAGCTCGAATTTTGTTGAATAAATACATTGGATCTCGACAAAAGTTCATTGCTTATTCGTTGTTGAATTGGTCGTTAAATCAATTGCCTTATTTTGTTGATGGGTCTGATTTTGGAACATACGATCGTACCTTTTTTAATCTGGGTTTGGGTTTAAAGCAGTCATTAACACTAAACCAGCAAATAGGGGCTAATTTAACTTTTGAGTATAATACTTTTTCGCCACACGAGAACTTGCGTAGATATTTCCAAAAAGAAAAGTTTAAATTTTATAAAACCGAAGGGAGTGCTTTAAAGCTTTATTATAGATTAAATAGCACCGATAATATTTATTTCCCTGAAAAGGGAATGAAATTAGATTTAGAATATAAATTTAATTTCAATATGCAGCCTGTTATTAGTAATGGGAACGAAGAGCTCGATAAAGAAATATTTCCAGATGCGTTGAATAATTTTGGGTCGCTGTTTGTTGATTTTGATTGGTATGTAAAACCATTTGATTTTATGACATTAAACTTAGGAGCTTCGGCAATTTTAAGTTCGGATAACAGAAGTTCGCCTAATATGCCTTTAATAGGAGGAACGTATCATGGTAGCGACGAAAATCACATTCCTTTTATTGGATTAAGTTATGCAGAGATTCTTTCTAGAAATTTTATAATGTCGCGAGTAGTTGCTGACTTTAGACTGATAGATAAATTTTATTTTTCGGTCGAAGGTAATTTTGGTTTCGAATCAAAATCTTCTTCTGAAATATACGAACATCTTGTAACGGATTTGTTTTCTCCGAGTATTCAGGGTTTTGGTGCTGGGATAAAAATTAATTCGGTTATAGGTCCAGTTCGGGTAATGGCCACAAGAAATAATACAAGTAATAAATGGCACTGGTATGTAAGTTTAGGTTTCCCTTTTTAAAGCGACCTTAGAAGCCTGTTTTACATTAAATGTGATTTTTTGGGCATTTGTACACTTGCGAGAAGCCAAAAATATTCTATTTGGGGTGTTTTTATTTTTTATAGATATCAAAAAGATTCTGTTTGGATACCTACGTTAGTGTAAATATCAAAAAAATATTCTGTTTGAGTATTTACACATACGAAAACTGAC
>JAKSCO010000072.1 GCA_022360575.1 Bacteroidales bacterium
CTTAGGCTGCGCTTTTATTCTTAAAGAAATAAACCTGAAAGCCAGTATTGATACAATCGTTATTGCAGTATTTGTTTTTGTAGCTGTAAAAGTAGCTCCTGTTATTTCTAATGCAATAATCAAAAAATAAATATAAATTATGAAAATAGAAAAGATAAACAAATGGTTCGAAAAGAGAGCTGTTGGGATTATAAAATACCGATGGCTACATCTTTTCATTTATTTATTGATCTTGCTTTTCGGAATTGCTGGATTAAAAAGAATAAATGTGAGTACATCGTGGGACGATTATTTTCTAGAAGATGATCCGGTTCTATTAAAAACCGAAGAGTTTAAAGAAATATTCGGCAACGATAACTTTGTTGCAGTATTAACACGTTGCGACAATACATTTACAAAAGAAAATCTTGAGCTGATAAGAGATTTAAGCAACGAGCTACTCGACAGTATTTCTTATGCCGATAAAATAACCTCAATTACAGATATTGAATTTATGCACGGCACCGAAACAGGAATGCAAATAGAACAAATAGTGCCCGAAAAAATCCCCTCAGATGCCGAAGGTTTACAAGACATAAGAAACAAAGCTTACCTAAAAAAGAATATTGCTAAAAGATTGATTTCCTCTGATGGCAAATTATCATGGATTGTTTTAAAACTTCGAACTTTTCCAGAAACGGCGGAATGGCAAAAAGATAAAAATTCGGTATCACCCGAGATGCTAACAGGAAAACAAACTCATCATATCATTAGCAAAGAAAAATATGCTTCGATATCACCTCTCGGAACCGGAATGCCTTATTTATCGGATCGAAAAATGGAATGGTTCGGACGCGAAGGATCGAAAACAATGATTATAGCAACTATTCTGGCTATAATTGTTTTGATCTTTGCCACTAAGTCTTTCAGAGGTGTAGTTGTTCCAATTATAACTGCAGCTTCGGCAATTATTATTGTTTATGGAACCTTGGGGTTTTTAAGGTATAAAATGGACTCAAGCATGATGAGTGTCCCTGTATTGGTTGCTTTTGCTATTGCTATAGCATACAACATACACATATTTTCATATTTTAAACGACAGTTCCAAATTCACGGAAAACGGGAAAGAGCTATAGTTGAAACAATTGCCGAAATGGGCTGGCCTATATTATTTAGCGGACTAACAACTCTTACTGCTTTACTTTCGTTTTTGGTTATCCCTGTTATTCCGCTTCATTTTATCGGAATTGCTACAGCATCGAGTGTGTTGGTTACTTTAAGTATGGTATTGGTCATAATGTCGATTATTTTAAGCTTTGGTTCAGATAAACAACCTCATCCTATTGTACAAACAAAAGGAGGACGATGGCTCGACAGACAATTAGAGAAAATAGGCCCAAAAGTTTTAAACAACAGAAAACCTATTCTATGGACTTCGGTTATTATAGCAGCCATATTGATATATGGAACTACAAAAATCGAAACTGCTTTTGATTTGGAAAATACTATGGGACGAAAAATTCCTTATGTTGATAACCTTCTTAAAGTATCAGAAAGCGAACTGGGTTCAATTTATTCATACGATGTACTTGTAGATTTTGATCAGGCTGGAAAAGCCAAGCTACCAGAAAATTTATACAAACTCGAAAAGCTTTCTGAATTTGTACACAAGTTCCCGCTTACTAAAAGGACAAACTCTATTCTGGAAATCATAAAAGATTTAAATCAAACATTAAATGAAAATAAAGAATCGTATTACACAATTCCAAAAGACGAAAACCAAATAGCACAAATGCTTTTATTATACGAAAATGCTGGAGGAACCGAAGCTGAATATTGGATGGATTACGATTACCAGAAATTGCGATTAATGGTCGAACTCGAAACCTACAACTCGCAAGAAGCAGAAAATAATTTAGCCGAATTAACAGAGTTTGCTAATAATTTATTTTCTGATGCCAAAGTAACAACTGTAGGTTCGTTGCCTCAATTTACTGCTATGATGCAATATGTTGTTCGTGGACAAATTAACTCGTTCGGGATAGCCTTAATAATTATTGCATTTTTATTAATGATTGTGTTCGGGAGTGTACGTATTGGTTTAATAGGTTTGATTCCGAACATTGCTCCAGCCATTACGGTTGGCGGAATTATGGGTTGGATGGGAATGCCTTTAGATATGATGACAGCAACCATTATTCCTATGATTCTGGGTCTGGCTGTCGACGATACCATTCATTTTATTAATCACGGACATTTAGAATTTCAACGAACACGAAATTATAAACTAGCTATAAAGCGTACTTTCTTTGTTGTAGGGACACCTCTTGTTCTTACTACAATAATCATTTCTTCGAACTTTGGAGTATATATCACATCCAACGGAAAATCTATTTTAAACATGGGCGTACTTGCTGTAAGCGGAATGTTAGCTGCTTTACTTGCCGATTTGTTAATAACTCCAATACTATTTGAACGATTTAAAATTTTTGGAGAAGAAGAAAACAATAATAAGAGCAAAAAATACAATAAAGAAGAGAAAGCTCATGTAAACAATATTAATAAAGAAGAATTAAGCGAGATAACTGTAAACTAATTATTATGATCAATTTATCGATGATAATACCAGAATAGTAGATGATTTTTGAAACAAACTTAACCTTTAAAACAATATGGATATGATAAAAATTACAACACTAATAACAATAACTTTTGTATTTATTGCAAGTTTAAACATTACAGCACAAAACTTATCGGGACGCGATATTATGCAAAAAGTTAAAGACAGAGCTAATGGAGATACCAGATACTCTGAGATGACAATCAAGTTAATAAATAAACGAGGTCGCGAGCGTGTTCGTAAAGTAAAATCGTACTCGGTAGATATAGGAAAAGATAAAAAAACGATTATGTTTTTTATATACCCAGGCGATGTTAAGGGAACTGGTTTTTTAACATGGGACTACGACGAGATAGGTAAAAACGATGACAAATGGCTTTACTTGCCAGCAATGAAAAAAACTCGCCGTATAAGTGGGTCTTCGGCAAAAAAAGATTATTTCATGGGCACCGATTTCACCTACGACGATATGGGAAGTCGTAATGTTGACGAAGACAAACATAAGCTTTTACGCGAAGAAACCATTGAAGGACACAAATGCTGGATTGTTGAATCAATATCAAAAGACAAAAGAGATTTGTACTCTAAAAAAATATCGTGGATAAGACAAGATTGCCTTATAGGTGTTAAAATTGAATATTACGATAAGCTGGGAAAACTGCATCGTAAGTTAGAAATATCAAATGTCGAAAAAGTTGATGGTTTCTGGATTGCTAAACAATTACACATGACCAATGTGCAAAATAAACATCAAACATATATCAACATCGAAAATCCTAAATACGATATCGATATTAAAGAAAATAAATTTACTGTTGCCATACTCGAGAAAGGAGATGCTTAATCTTAAACACAGCCTTATCCCGAAATATTATTGCCAAACAACAAAGTTAGCTATAACAAATATGTCAGAGAATTCGGGGAAGGCTTTTAATAAAATCTCTGAACTATTTTATGTCGAGAACCTAAATGAATAAACACATGAAACCAATAGCCCTATTAACAATTTTATTATTAAACATAGCTTGTTGGGCACAAGAAAAATCAAACATCAAGTTTAATGGTTTTGTCGATACCTATCATGCTTTGCGCAGCAATACACCAAACGATTTTATGAGCTCGCGCAGTAGATTACGAACCGAACTACATATTAACAACAACAAAACATATCTTTTTACATCGCTAAATGCAGTACATAACAGTATTTTGCCAGAGCAAACAAAATTAGAATTGCGCGAAGCTTTTTTTCAGTATACAAACAATAGTTTCGATCTTAAAGCCGGACGACAAATTGCCACTTGGGGTGTTGCCGATGGTGTAAGAATTACTGATATTATATCCCCTATGGATTACACCGAGTTTCTGGCTCGCGATTACGACGATATTCGCATACCAATAAATGCTTTAAGATTAAAGTATCTGAAAACCGATTTTAATATCGAATTGTATTTTATTCCGATACCCGAATTTTTTATTATCCCTACCAATAATAAAAATCCTTGGGGTATGAACTATAAATCAGAAACAAAATATTACTTCGATAAGCCCCAAAAGACATTACGCAATAGCGAGTATGGTGGGCGATTTGCTTTTTTCCTTAGCGGAATAGATTTTTCGATATCAGCACTTCATACATGGAATAAAATGCCTGCTTTAAAAGCCGAAAATATCGACTCGACAATACATACGACCGGTAAGTTTAAGCAAATGGATATGTTAGGTTGTGATATTTCGTTTCCGATAAGACAATTTGTTGTTAGAGCCGAAGCAGCAAATTATTTTGGAGAATTAATTGAGACAGAAAGAACAAACTCATTTAATTATTTATTGGGAATCGACTGGTATCCGGGCAACGATTGGATACTTATGGTTCAGTATTACCATAAAAACATATACCGCAACTCCGAAAATATATCTCAGCCCAAAAGCATTTCGATGGGAACTTTTAGCATACAGAAAAAACTCTTGCGTAATACATTAAATCTATCGAGTTTCTCGTATATAGATTTTACAAACAAAGGTTTCTTTAATCGGATTAGTGCCGACTATTCTATTTCGGATCAAATACATATTATGTGTGGATACGATTGGTTTTATGGCGACAAAGGAATGTTTGGCATATACAAAAACAACTCGGAGTATTGGATAAAAGGTAAATTTTGTTTTTAAATACAAAACTGTTTAACATCAAAAATTCCCATTGCTACACGAATCTTTCGTGTGGCTTTTAATTATTTAATACAAGAACATCAATTAATCCTTTTAATCTCTATACTTGATTCTCATATCTAGCTACTGATATCTTACTACTTGTATCTAGTGTCTAATATCTTATGTCTTGACACCCCTCCCCTCGCTAAGCGAAGTTTATTTATCTTCGATTCATATAATTTTTAATCTCTGTACTTAATACTCATATCTTACTACTTATGTCTTACATCTAATATCTTGTGTCTTGATCCTAAAATCTATCTTATAAGCAAAGCCAACCCGTTTAGGTTGGTTGTTATTTATTTTTGTTAAGTTATTTTAGGGTATTACATACAAAAAACTCATGATTTACTGATATTTTTTAATCAAAAAAATGACCATTACAACATTTTAAAAAAAAATTTAAAAGAAAAACCCCAAAAGACAAGTTGCATCTTATAGCCGATATACAAACAATAGCCTACTTTTCGCTCTTTTCATGGGTCGTAGTATGCAATTAAGGTTAATGTTTTTTTAAAAAAAAATTCACTCTATCGCTTTGATAATAATTATTTTTAAGTAAATTAGCGAAAACGCTTTTTATCGAGAAAAAAATTATATTCTTTATTATAAACCTACAAAAATTAGAAATTATGAGTACTTTA
>JAKSCO010000264.1 GCA_022360575.1 Bacteroidales bacterium
CCTTTATTAATGCTTTATAAAGCAGAATGTTTAGCTAGAGCAGGTCAAGTAGGCGATGCAATGGAAGTCTTAAATTCGTTAAGACAGCGAAGATTTGTTTCTGGGAGTAATTATGAATTAACAGCTTCGGAAGTAGGCGATGCTTTAGATTATATTTATGACGAAAGTAGACGCGAATTAGGTTTTACAATATTTACTTTTTTCAATATTCGTAGGTTGAACGCTTTGCATGATGCTAATATTTCGCTTAATAGGATTCATACAGTAACAGGCGAGAATATTAGTTTACCAGCAAATCATCCTAAGTGGACTTTGCCAATACCTCGTTATAACATAACATTGGATCCAGAATTAACACAGAATCCAAGAAACTAGTGGTTTATTTTATTCCTTGAGATTTAAATCTCAAGGAATAAAATTTTAATTACTAAGGTTTTAGTGATTAAAATTTGTAAAAAAGAGTTATGATTAAGTGTCGTAGATTTTAGGCACATTATAGATGTAAGTAGTAAAAATACAATTAAAGAAAAATATAATATATGAAAAAAGTATGCATTCTGATTGTAACTGTACTGTTTTCGACTAGTGTATTTAGTCAGGGGATGAATTTTTTCCAAGGAAGTTATAAGCAAGTTATAGAAGAAGCAAAAAAGCAAAATAAAATAATATTTATTGATTTTTACACCAAATGGTGTGGACCATGCAGGGTTATGGCAAAGAAAATATTTCCATTACCCGAAGTAGGAAAATTTTATAACGAAAATTTTATCTGTTATAAAGTAGATGCAGAAGTAGGAGAAGGACCTGAGTTGAAGAAAAAATACAACGTAAAATATTATCCTACATTCTTATTTGTTGATGCAAAAGGAAAAGTAGTTCATAAAGGATCTTCTGTAGGATCAGGAGATAAAAAAGGATTTATTCGTTTAGGTAAATTGGTTTTAGGAGATGATGTGAAAGATTGGGCATGGTATCAAGCTGAGTATAAAAAAGGAAATCGTTCGGTAGAATTCTTAAAAAAATATTTTAAGGAAAGATTAGCTGTTACTCATAAAATTCCTAGTGAAGATGATATGTTCTTGTTGTATCAGGCTTATACTGAAAATGAGAGATGGGGTGAGGAGGTAATGAATATGGTTCTTTCTCAAGCAAAATATAGAAATAAATTTTACGAGATTGTAATAAAAAATAAAGATAAATTTTTCAGATCAAAAAAGCCTAAAGAAGTAATAGCTTGGTTAAATAATATTTTGTTCGTTTATGTATACGACAAAGAGAAGCTTGAACCAATTATAGAAGCATTAAAAAAAGATTTTCCAACTTATATTGATCAGGCAAAGGAATTATTTGATGCTGATATTTTGAGATTCCAAGAGAAATATGATGAGCACCTTGTAAAAATGATTGAATACAAAGAGAAATATGGAGAGCCTGTAAATTTTGATAATACTGTTGTTTTTTCGGCATTACAAGCAAAAAATATCAAACCAGAACATGCGAATATGATGCGTAAATATTTTTTGGATGGAGTAAATGAAACTCCTGTTCATTTCTTTTCTGTAGCAGCTTATGCTTATTTAACTTTTAAAGCAGGAAAATATGATGAAGCTATAAAGTTTGCAAAGAAGTTTGAAAAAGAAGCAGAGAAATATAAAAATTCTAAAAAATTACAATGGGGATATGGCGTTATTCAAAGTTTATTGAATGGGAAAAATGATTTAAAACCACTTGTGGAATAATAATATACATATAATAAAAAAATTATAAGATGATGAAAAAATGTTCGTATAGTTTGCTGATAGTATTAGTATTGCTAATATTTTCTTGTGGACAACATTCGACGCAGCAATATAAGTATAAGCCTGCAGAAAATATGAAGACCAAGAATATGGTTACAATTCCAGAATTGGTAAATGCTAATATTCCTGGAGCACCCATATTATCTCAACCAATTCAAATTCAAGGAGAAATTGATGAAATCATAACAGAGAAGCATGGTTATGCTTATCCTGCCCTTTTTGATTGGAATAAAGATGGTAAAAAAGATTTATTAATAGGTGAATTTGAAACAGGAGCCAAAGGATCTTATTTACAAATACATCTTAACGAGGGAACAAATGAAGTTCCTAAATACTCAGGTAAATTCGAATATGCTAGAGATATAAAAGGAGATACAATTACAGCATATTATTGGTGTTGTATAGGTTTGCATCCTCGATTTGTAGATTTAACAGGCGATGGTATCAAAGATTTGGTAACAGGATCGTATAATCCAGGAATTATATCGATGTGGGAAGGTACAGAAAATGGTTTTAAGCCTGTTGTTGAAGTTGAACAAGAAGGAAATCCAAGAGAATATGTTATGGGATTGCCATTTACAAATAGTAAAGGTTTAGATTATTGGAATTATACTTCGGTAAGTTTTGCTGATTTTAATAATGATGGTTTGTACGATCTTTTTGTTTCTGGTTCTGGAGGTTTAAGAGTAGCTTTAAATATAGGAACTAAAACCAAACCTAAATTTGGATACCGTCAATTATTGCTTGATCCAGAAGGGAGTACTCTTTATTTGGCAGATTATAAACAAATGCTTAAAAAAGACCCTAATGCTAAATTTGTATCTGGAGATATGAAGTCTTATATCGAACCTTTCGATTGGGATGGTGATGGAATAATTGACCTTTTAGCAACTTCATCGTATTCGTATGAAGGACAAAATCCAATTGAATTTTTCAGAGGAGTACAAACACCTAAAGGTATTCGATTTGAGCAACGAAAGCCTTTATTTTCAAGAAAAGATGGAAAAGGAAGACCTTTCCCAGGTTCTGCAACTCAGGTTAAAGTTGAAGATTTTAATAATGATGGTATCCCTGATTTATTAATCGGAATGAGTATTCTTTCTGTTCAGGATTACAGAATGGTTGATTCTCTTGCATGGAAGCCTCTTGATTATTTTGATTTACCCAAAGTTGGAAAAGATTTAGGTCATGGATATGGAGATCCGAAAAGACATACAGAAACTCAGAAATTTCAGCAAATGCGTAAAAAGGAAGATCCTTTATACAAAATTCCATGGTACTATCAACGAGATTTAGATCAACAAGTAAAAGATATTTATTCTTCTCGTCACAGAGGATATGTTTACGTAATGTATGGACAAAAGAGTAAAACAAAAGCTGAAGTTAAAAAATATTCTGAGGCAAAAGATTTTGTTCTTCCAGATCATTTAAAGATTAAAACAGAAAACAGATTAACACGAAAAAGTGGACCTGTAACAGTTTCTATAGAGGCTACTAAGAACCCTGATGGATATGAAGTACCTATGGTTATTCGAGTTAAGTTTAAAATGGATTCTGGTTGGTATTTGTATGCCGATACAAAGCATAACAGAGAGAGTGGATATGTTCCTACTACAATAGAATTTGTTTCGTGTGAGGGAGCTAAAGAAAGTGGAAAGGTATCTACTCCTGAAATGTTTAATCCAGAAGGAGTAGCAAAATATCAAGGTAAAGAACTGTTATTTGAGCAGGTTTTTAGAATAGGGCGTAAATATTTTGAAGAAAAAAATAAGAGGGTAGATGTTAAAGTTACTTATCAGACATGTAATAAAGATATGTGTTTACCTCCGGTTACTATAGAGAAGAGACTTGAATTTGAATTTAAGATGGAATTTTAGGAAATATGAAAAAATTACTATTTATAGTATTCGTGTTTATAGGCATTAATTCTTTTGGACAAGGGATTGAGTTTTTTCATGGAACTTTTGCTGAAGCTCAGGCAAAAGCAAAAGCTGAAAGCAAAGAAATCTTTATGGACTTTTATACATCGTGGTGTGCTCCATGTAAAGTAATGGCTAAAAAATACTTTGTTCTAGAGAGTGTAGGAAAGGCATTTAATAAAAAGTTTGTTTGTCTAAAAATTGATGGCGAAAAAGGTGAAGGACCTAAGCTGGTAAAGAAATATGGAATCAAATCGTATCCTACTCTGGTGTTTATTAAAGAGAATGGAGTTTTAATAAAAAAAGTTCAGGGTTTACAAAATGAACAAAAATTGATTCAATTGACAAAATAATATATAAAAAGAGCTTCCGAGTGTAGCTTCTTTTTTGTATGAAAATATTTCAAATAAAAAAGGGACTAATTTTAGGTTATTCTAACAATTAAGTCCTTTTTTATATTGCAACAACAAACAGCCTTTTCTTAATTCGAAATTTAAGTCAAAAAAAAGAATGAACTTTCCTAATGAAAGCGTTCTTACGTTTGTAGTTATTTAGGAATCAAGGTGAGAGAAACAATACTTTTAAAAGATTACATAAAACATTTATAATGCAAAAAAGAGTTTCCTTATAATACAATTGGGTATTTTGAAAGCCAATAAAAAGTTGTGTTCTATAGGTTTATTTAACAATAAGAATCATAAATAGAAAACCAATTATATATTAATAGATGAAAAAGGAAACTTCTTTTTTGTATTCACTCCATAAAAAATAGTCTTAGCAGAGTTTAAAAAATAATTAATCGAAAAAAAATAGAAATCTTTTCACCCTTTTTTCATATGGAAGTGTCTCTATATGTAAACTTATTAATAAAAAATTTGATCTTTTGAATTTAACAGAAAGATTAATGTTTTGAGTAGATAGTAGATGAATCTTGCAACATAGCAAGTAATTTTTTTATATGTTTTACAGTTTAAATTAGTGATTATTTTAGGGATTAATTTCCTTTATGAGGCTTTGAATAATTTATTCAAAGCCTTTTTTATTTA
>JAKSCO010000075.1 GCA_022360575.1 Bacteroidales bacterium
CCCCTGAAGCATTTGAGCAGTTAATGCTTAATTTTTATAGTCCCCTAAGCTCAATCTTGTTATCAACTGTAACTTTTTTGCAAATAATGCTTTAATTCTTTAAAATAATCAGAAAAATGAGCGTTCCCTGAGTAAAATCATGCAAATAATTAAAGATTTGAGCCGCCAATCGGAAAATTGACGTATTTAATTAAGCTTTTGAACCATCCCCGAAGCAAATTAAGTATTTCAATTAACAATTTTAGCCTCCCCTTGAAAAAATATCGCAAATAATTGAAGATTTGAGCTGTCCCCGAAACAAAACGATTGATTCAATTAACAAAATCTGTTGCCCATTGAGGGGATATAGCTTTCAATTGACCCGATGAAGCTTTCACTAAAACAAATATTGCTATTTGTGGGGCTTTTTAGCTATTTATAAAGGCGAAATAGTTGTATAATACCAAAAGAACATCAAAATGAGTGGTAAAAACGTTTCTTTTTGTCTTATCCATTGACAAAAAGTTTTAGGTTATCTTTTCCTTTTTTGTCGCGTCTAAGACAAAAATTATTCACTTTTACAAACCTCTCATCTTGAAATTCATTTGGGATTATTACTGAAATTCACAAATAATTTCGTTTACTTTATTTTGATAAAAATTATAATATAATGACATACACTCAGATAATTAACCGATTGCATGAATTAGCAAATGAAGAAAAGATAAGCTTTAAACAAGAAAAATTTGGTATACAAGCAAACAATTCGTTAGGGATTTATCATCAAGACTTAAAGAAACTAATAAAAGAAATTCCCAAATCGGATGATTTGGCAATAAAGCTTTTCGATAGTGGTATTTACGAAGCTCGTATTCTTTGTAGTAAAATGTATGACGCTAAAAATCTCACCGAAAATCTTATGGAATATTGGGTTGCAAGTTTCGAAAATTGGGAAATATGCGATTCGTTTTCGATGGGATTGTTTGCTAAAAGTAAATTTGCTGTATCGAAAGCTTTAGAGTGGACAGCCCGAGAAGCAGAGTTTGAAAAACGAGCTGGATTTACTATAATTGCAGCTTATTGTATGGCCGATAAGCAAGCAGGGAATGAAATTTTTGAGCAATTTTTGCCAATTATAATATCCGAATCGATTGACGAAAGACTGTATGTAAAGAAAGCTGTAAACTGGGCTTTGCGAAATATTGGGAAACGAAATATTGATTTAAATAGAAAAGCTATCGAGGCAGCTAATATAATATTAAATAAAGATACTAAATCGGCACAATGGATTGCGAAAGATGCTATCCGAGAGTTGCAAAATCCTAAGGTTAGGATTTCTGATTATCCCAGAGAAAAATATAGATCATAAAATCTATGTGAATTTTGATTTTTAAAATACATATGTAATGCAAGCATTTTTAAATAATATAGCAAAAGATTTATTTTCGAGATATAACGAATCAATTTCGGATTTATGTATTGTTTTTCCGAACCGAAGAGCAGGGTTGTATTTTAAAAAGTATCTTGCCGAATTAAATCAGAAACCCATTTGGGCTCCAACAACAACAACAATTAATGAGTTGGTACAACAAATAGCGGGCTTGACTATTGCTGATAATATAAAATTATTATTTGAGTTATACTTGGTTTATAAAAAATGTAAAAAATCAGAAGAGAGTTTTGACGATTTCTATTTCTGGGGCGAAATGTTATTAAACGATTTTGATGATATAGATAAATATCAAGTAAAAACTTGTGATTTATTTGATAATATAGAATCGTTAAAAGATATTGATGATCATTTTGATTATTTATCGGACGAGCAA
>JAKSCO010000270.1 GCA_022360575.1 Bacteroidales bacterium
CTCCACCATTTGCTGACGTAGATGATCCTCCATGGTTCTGAGCCCAGCAAGAACAACAGCAATTACCAGCTCCTCCTTGGAGGTTGGTCATTTTTTTACGACTCAATTTAGCTTTTGCTAATTGAGTTAATTTTAAATTTTTCATAATTTAAATTTTAATGTTAGTAATTAATTTTCTTGTATGTCTCTAAAGGTAAACAATAGAATAAGTAATTACTATAAAAATATAATTATTTATCCCTATTTTGTACAAAGACTTCAACTAAAAATGAACACTAATATCTAAAATAATTTAAATACGAATGAATTTGTTTTATAAATACGCGATTAAACAAAACTAAAACAACCCTATCTTTTGATGTTTTAAAAGCATTAAAGAATAAACAAAATAGAGTATTTATACTCTACATAATAAACTCTCTCTTCGTCAAGTTCTATTATCGAAGTGTTTTTATAAATCCCTCATCTTGAAATTCATTTGGTATAATAATATAAAACACAATTGAATTTTTATAATTTTGTACCTCTAAATACAGAAAGATAAGAAGTATGAACAATAAAAAAATAGCAAAAGAGCTAAGCGAAAAGTTAAAAGATAAATCCCCAAAAGAAATACTCGAATATTTCTTGAACAAATACAATACTAAAATAGGGTTTGCATCAAGTTTAGGTGCCGAAGATCAAGTAATAACTCATATGTTGTCAGAAATTGATAAATCAGCTTACATATTTACTCTTGATACAGGCAGACTTTTTCCCGAAACATATAAGCTTATTGCCAAAACAAGTGCTACTTACAAAATGAAAATAGATGTATTTTTCCCTAATCATCAGAAAGTAGAAGAAATGGTTAAGGAAAAAGGGATTAACCTATTTTATGATAGTATCGAAAATAGAGTGACATGTTGTTCGTTAAGAAAAAAAGAACCTCTTAAAAGAGCTTTTTCTGGATTAGAAGCATGGATTTGTGGACTACGAAAAGATCAATCGATTACTCGTTTTAACAACCAACTTGTTGAATGGGATGAGCAAAACGATCTATTCAAAATAAATCCTTTAATTGATTGGGACGAAAAAACAGTTTGGGACTACATAAAAGAGAATAACGTTCCGTACAACGAATTACACGACAAAGGATTTCCTAGTATAGGATGCGAACCATGTACTCGTGCAGTAAAACCTGGAGAAGATGTTCGGTCGGGAAGATGGTGGTGGGAAGAACCCGAGAAACGCGAATGTGGATTACACAATAGACCTAAAAATAAATAAGCCTTAAAAAGGGTTAAGAACAATGAGAAGTTATTTCTTAGTTTACAACTAGATTCCCTTTATATAACTTCTCATCTGTTTTGTAAAACCCAAATTTTACAAAAGATCTTAATTATACGCATTAGCTTCTATCGTAATATTTAAATCTGTAGAATACGTAAATTGCTTGAAGAAACTATCACGAGAATATGCATTCTCCGACTCATTAATACGTATTTAATACTGTGCATTTTCTAATGGTCCTATCACATACTCTAAATTATGAGGACAAAAGCAATAAGTAAAAGGACCTTCGTCAATCACATTAATCTCTATTAAAAATTCACTAATATTTTGCTCTATCGAAACGTTTTCTGTTCCACAACAAAATTCGGTATTAGTCATTTTTATCTTCAAGTAATTGCCTTCTTGCCCAGTTAAAGTTACATAACTCGAAATAATTCAAAAAAATTATCCTGAGAATGTTACTTACACTCCACAAACACTATATTTACTACTTTCGCCATACTATTTTCGACCCTATTTATTCATCTTAGTATACAAATAGGAATCTACAATGCTTTTTTACTTCTTGTTATTTATATTAGCTTTGTTACATTAAAATATAGCTTAACTAGTTTTTATTTATGATTGATAAACGAATAATTGATTTTATAAACAAACACCATGTATTAACCTTAGCTACAACCCACAAAGAAATACCTTATTGTGCGAATTGTTTTTATGTTTATTTTCCTGAGAAAAACATGTTAGTTTTTACCAGCGACAACAAAACCAAGCATGCAAAAGATGCTGCGAATCAAAACATAGTGGCTGGATCTATCGTTTTAGAAACAAATGTAGTTGGAAAAATACAAGGAGTTCAGTTTCAGGGGAAGATGTTCGAACCTAAAGAAGAGTTGCTAAAAGAAGTTAAAACACAATACTTAAAAAGATTTCCTGTTGCTATGTTAATGAAAACAAATTTATGGGTTATTGAGTTGAGTTTTGTTAAATTTACCGATAACCGTTTAGGCTTTGGGAAAAAATTAATCTGGGGCAACGAAGCATCCGCAAATAAATAAAAGATGATATTAGTAACAGGAGGAACAGGTTTAGTAGGATCACATTTATTATTTAAACTTACTAGTCAGAATAATCAAGTTAGAGTTATTTTTCGTAATCGGAATAAAATTGCAGATGTAAAAAAAGTATTCGCATATTATTCGGCAGACTATAAATCTTTATTTCAAAAAATAGAATGGTTTAGTGCTGATATCTTAGATTTTGAGAGTTTACAAAAAGCTTTTGAAGGAATTACCGAAGTTTATCATTGTGCAGCCTTAGTTGCTATTGGAGGCATCAGCAAGTCAACACTTATTCATAATAATGTACAAGGAACCGAAAATATTGTAAACCTGAGTTTAGACAATTCTATTAAGAAACTTTGCTACATCAGTTCAATTGCTTCTTTAGGCGAACCAGAAACACCTACAAGTATTAGCGAAAAAGAAAAATGGAGTACTTCAAAAAATCGCTCGGCATATTCTGTTAGTAAATACAAGTCGGAAATGGAAGTTTGGAGAGGTATTCAAGAAGGCTTAAATGCCGTAATTGTAAACCCTTCGGTTATACTAGGAGCCGGATTTTGGGAATCGGGAAGCGGATCTTTATTTACAAAAGCAGCTAAAGGAATTAACTATTATACTACAGGAGGAACAGGCTTTGTCGATGTAAGAGACGTTGCTGATATTATGATTCGATTAATGAATAGCAATATCTCGAGCGAACGATTTATTCTGAATTCGGAAAATTTAACCTACAAACAGTTATTTGATCTTATTGCAGAAAAAATGAATGTTGCAAAGCCAAAACGAAAAGCAACAAAGACGTTATTGCAAGTAGCAAACATTCTTGATTGTATAGCCAGTAGCTTAAAGATCAAAAAAAGAGAAATAACATCTGACGTTGTCCGATCTAGCTTATCTATATCAGAATATTCAAATACAAAGATCAAAGAAACATTAGACTATAATTTTATACCAATAAGCAAAAGTCTGGAAGATATTGCACACAAATTCAGAATAGGCTAAAAGAAAAATCAATTTACTTTAACAATCATTAATAATACTTGTTATTAATAAAAAATAATTATGGGCAGAAGCAAAAAGGAAAAGAAGGGAAAAACTAAAAGTAAAGGATTAAATAAACAAATGCTTTTAAACAAAATAATCGGTTTATTTACTAATAATCCAAACAAGACATATAATTACAAACAAATAGCAAAACAATTTGATATAAGAGACAATGCAACAAAAGCATTAATAACTTCATCTTTATACGAACTACGCGATTACGGCAGTCTTGTCGAAATATCAACAGGTAAATTTAAATATGCCACACAAGGAGGATACATTACCGGGCAGGTAGAACTTACATTAAAAGGTGCTGGTTACATTATCTCTGACGATATTGACGAAGATATATTTGTTTCGCAATCGAACTTAAAGCATGCTTTAAATGGAGATATTGTAAAAGTATACATGTATGCAAAACGTAGAGGACGTCAACCTGAAGGAGAAGTTGTTGAAATTATAAAACGAAACAAAGAGAATGTTGTAGGAGTAATTGAAATATCGAAGAATTTCGCATTTATGATCGCCAATTCGAAACAAATGCCTTACGATGTTTTTATTCCTTTATCGAAAATAAAAAGAGCTAAAAATGGCGATAAAGTTGTAGTACGAATTACCGAATGGCCCGAAAAGTATAAAAATCCTTTTGGCGAAGTTGTTAATGTATTAGGAAAGCCAGGGAACAACGAAACAGAAATGCATGCCATTTTAGCCGAATTTGATTTACCTTATAAGTTCGATCGTAGGGTTGAACAAGCAGCAAATAAAATTCCAGATAAAATTACCAACGAAGATTATTCGGTACGAAGAGATTTTAGGGAAGTAACAACATTTACAATAGATCCTGTTGATGCAAAAGACTTTGATGATGCCTTGTCTGTTCAGAAATTAGGAAATGGAAACTGGCAAGTGGGAGTACACATTGCAGATGTCACCCATTACATTCAACCAGGCACTGTTTTAGAAAAAGAAGCTTTTGAAAGAGCAACATCTGTTTATTTAGTTGATCGTGTTGTACCAATGATTCCCGAGAAGTTATCGAATGGCATTTGCAGTTTACGTCCTAACGAGGAAAAACTTTGCTATAGTATTGTTTTTGAATTAGACAATAATGCTGATGTTTTAGATCAATGGATTGGACGAACAGTAATAAACTCGGACAAAAGGTTTACTTATGGAGAAGCACAAAAAATAATTGAGGGAGGAGACGATGAATTAAAAGATGAAGTATTGTTGCTTCATGACTTGGCTCAGAAATTAAGAAATCGTAGGTTTAAGGATGGAGCTATTTCTTTCGAAAGGGTTGAGGTAAAATTCAACATTGATGAAACAGGGAAACCTTTAGGTGTTTACTTTAAAGAACAAAAAGAATCTAATCAGTTAGTTGAAGAATTTATGCTTTTGGCAAACAAGCGAGTTGCCGAATTTATAGGGAAACTAAAGAAAGGACAACGCCCAAAAACTTTTGTTTATCGTATTCATGATAAGCCAGACCCAGAAAAGCTACAAAGGTTTTCGCAATTTATTCATCGATTTGGATATTCGATAAATACTTCGAAACAAAAAAATATTACATCGTCAATCAACGATTTATTGGATAAGGTACAAGGGAAAAAAGAACAAAATGTAATTGAAACTTTAGCTGTTAGATCGATGGCAAAAGCAGTTTATTCAACCAATAACATTGGACATTATGGTTTATCTTTTTCACATTATTCGCATTTTACATCGCCCATAAGACGTTATCCAGACATGATGGTTCATCGTTTATTAACTGAGTATTTAGCAGAAAATAAAAGCGCAAATAAAAACAAATACGAAGATATGTGTAAGCATTCTTCAGAAATGGAAAAGAAAGCCTCTGATGCCGAACGAGCATCGATTAAATACAAGCAAGTAGAGTTTATGAAAGATCACGTAGGAGAGGATTTTGATGGTATTATCTCGGGAGTAACCGAATGGGGTTTTTATGTAGAATTAAACGATAGCAAATGCGAGGGTTTGGTTCATATTCGCGAACTTGATGATGATTATTATTTCTTTGACGAAGATAATTATTCGATAATTGGAAGACGAACCAAAAAAACGTACCAATTAGGAGACTCGGTTAGAATAAAAATAGTACGAGCTGATTTAGAAAAGAAACAATTAGATTACACTCTGGCATAAAACAAAAAAAGCCGCCAATTACTTGGCGACTTTTGTGGGCCCACATGGGCTCGAACCATGGACCCCCTGATTATGAGTCAGGTGCTCTAACCAGCTGAGCTATGGGCCCGAAATTTGTTTGATTTCGGAGTGCAATATTAACCAAATCTTATTAACTACACAAGGTTTCCTAAAGAAAAATTGAAAGTTTTTTTTAAATTTTTTCAATTGTATTTAATATCAGATCGATAACATTATGCACATTTTTATTAAAAATTTCGAGAACAGCTTCCCAGGTTACAGGATCTTCGTCGACTTTCCAACAATCGTAATCTGTACTCATAGCAATGGCTGCATATGGAATTTGTATTTCATTAGCCAGAATTGCTTCGGGAGCTATTGACATATTTATAACATCGGCACCCCATATTCGGAACATATTTGATTCGGCACGAGTAGAAAACCTAGGGCCTTCGATACTTATAACTGTACCTTCGGGATGATATTTTAGGTTTAAACCTTTAGCTTGGTTAATTAATAAATCTCTTAGTTTTGCATCAAAAGGAGTAGCCATTGGAGTATGTTTCATCTCGCCTGATTTAAACTCTTCGAAAAAACTTATAGGCCTATGTCGTGTAAAATCGATAAACTGATCTAATATTACTAAATCTCCTCGCTCTATTTCTTGACGTAAACTACCACAAGCTGTTGTTGCTATAATAAGTTCGCATCCTAATTCTTTTAATGCCCATATGTTTGCTCGATTATTTACCTGCGACGGAGGGATGGTATGAGATTTTCCGTGTCGCGATAAAATAACAACCTCTTTATCTCCTATTTTACCCGAGGTTAAATCTGATGTTAACTCTCCGTAAGGAGTATCTATTTTTATATTTTGTGGAGATTTTAATATGTCGGGATTCTCAAGCCCCGATCCACCTATTATTGCAATTTTCTTCATACTAGATTTTATTATAATATGTAAGTAATATTTTTTTTGTTTCGATTAAATTTTCGCCATAAGCAATAACACCTTCTTGGTGTCCGCCCATAATTATAATCCCAGAATTTGATTTTATCAGCTTTTTTATTTCAAGAGCTATCTCGGGCGTTCCGAATTTAGCATTTCGACTTGTAGTTGGGAGTATATCTATATATTTATCCCACATTTTAAAATGGTGTATATGAATAACTGTATTTATGAGTGGATTAGACTGATAAATTATAGCATGACTCATTGATTCTGATGAAGCTTTGGTTAGACCAATACAAGCGACTTTATTTTTTACTATATCAAAATCTCTTACAAGCGAATAATCCGATAATTTTAAATCGCTAATATTACCTGTTGCTGATCCGCTTATAATAAATTCAGAATTACTTGTTCGTGAGCTAATATTTCCAAAACCAATTCCGTTAGGATAAGCTCCTATTAAGTTCAGATCAAATAACTCTTTCCGACAAGAATTTATTTGTTCAAAAATTTTCTGATCAAAATCAAAAGCCTCTCTTGCCCAATTTATATCGAATTTAATATAACCTTCGTCTAAATTAGTCATTATTACTTGAGTTTTTCTATATCTTGTTTATTTGCTTTACATACTCCTTTTTCGGTTATTAAAGCTGTAACATATTTTGCCGGAGTAACATCAAAGCCATAATTTGCTGCTTTGCTATTTTCGGGAACAATACGAACATTATTTATCTTATTATCGAGCCATCCATCAATAAATCGGACTTCGTTTTCGTCGCGTTGCTCAATAGGAATTTGTTTTACACCATCAGTCATATTAAAATCAATGGTAGACAAAGGCAGTGCTACATAAAAAGGGATATTGTTGTCGTGGGCCGCTAAAGCTTTTAAATAAGTTCCTATTTTATTTGCAACATCACCATTGGCACTTGTTCGGTCGCTACCAACAATAACAAGATCAACCATTCCTTTTTGCATGAGTAAGCCTCCGGTATTATCAGCAATAATAGTATGATCAATTCCTTCTTGCCCTAGCTCAAAAGCTGTAAGTCTGGCTCCTTGATTTCGAGGACGAGTTTCGTCTACCCAAACATGTAATTTGATTCCTTTTTTATGAGCTAAATAAATTGGAGCAGTAGCTGTTCCGTAATCAACACAAGCCAACCAACCGGCATTGCAATGTGTTAAAATATTTACCGTATCGCCTTTTTTTGCTTTACTTATCTTCTCGATTAAAGACAGGCCGTTCTCTCCTATTAGTCTACAATTTTCAATTTCTTTTTCTTTCAGTTCGTTAGCTGTCTGTAATGCTACAGAAATTTTTTGATTGATATCTTTAACCGATTTTGTTTTTTCAATTATCAGTTCTACAGCGTACCTCAAATTAACAGCAGTAGGCCGAGATGATTCTAAATAGTCGCCTATTTTTCTTATTTCTTGATCAATATTCTCTGATTTTTTTAAATCGAGCATTCCGAGATACATTCCGTAAGCTGCAGTTACTCCAATTAAAGGAGCTCCCCTGACAAGCATTTCTTTTATAGCAACAAAAGCATCTTTAAGAGTTTTTAGTTCTACCACTCTAAACTCAAAAGGTAGATAACGTTGATCTATAATCTCAATTACACTTGAACTATTTTCTTTTACCCAAATTGTATGATAATATTTTTTATTAATCTGCATTGGTTTCTCAGTGTTTTTAATGTACGTTAACAAAAATAAAAAAGATAAACTAAAGAATCGTAAATAGAACAACAAGATATTGGATCTATAAATATGTTTAAATAATAAGCCTTATAAAATTATTAAAATCAAAATAACGATTAGGATTATAAACTAAAATTGTTCCGATGCAAATTGCCTCTGCAATACTGCAACTTAGAATTGCGACAGTGTAACTTACCTCTGCAATACTACGACCTTAAATTGCGACGATGTAATTTGGCTCTGTTATGCTGTAACTTGAAATTGCGATAGTTTTAATTGCCTCTGCGATACTACGACTTAGAATTGCGACGATGTAAATTGACTCTGCAATACTACGACCTTGAATTGCGACGATATAAATTGGCTCTGTTATGCTGTAACTTGAAATTGCGATAGTTTTAATTGCCTCTGCGATACTGCAACTTGGAATTGCGACAGTGTAATCTGGCCTTGCTATACTACGATTTGGAATTGCGATAGTCTAATTTGCCTTTGCGATGATGTAACTTGGAATTGCGACGATGTAATTTGCCTCTGCGATGCTGCAACTTAGAATTGCGACAGTGTAATCTGGCCTTGCTATACTACGATTTGGAATTGCGGCGCTGCGACATATAAAAAAAGCTGTCAAAATAACCTGACAGCTTTCTTTTGTGAATATTATGTAGATTACAATTTCTTTTTAACCTCGGTTTCCATGTAGCCTTCAACAATATCACCAACCTTAATGTCATTAAAGCTTTCAATATTTAAACCACATTCATAACCTGATGCAACTTCTTTTACATCATCTTTAAAACGTTTAAGCGATCCGAGTACTCCTGTATAAATTACAATACCATCTCGAATTACTCTAACTTTAGTATTTCGGTTAATTTTACCCTCTTTAACCATACAACCAGCAATGGTTCCAACTTTCTTAATTTTGAAAGTTTCACGAACTTCAACTGTTGCCACAATTTCTTCTTTAATCTCTGGCGACAACATACCTTCCATTGCATCTTTCACCTCATTAATAGCATCATATATTACAGAATATAGTCTGATATCAATTTCTTCTTTCTCGGCAAGTCTTCGTGCATTTACCGATGGACGCACCTGGAATCCAATGATAATAGCATTAGATGTTGCTGCTAATAACACATCTGATTCGGATATTTGTCCTACACCTTTATGTAAGATATTTACTTGTATTTCTTCGGTTCCTAACTTGATTAATGAATCAGATAGCGCTTCGATAGAACCATCCACATCACCTTTTACAATGATATTAATCTCTTGGAAGTTTCCTATTGCAATACGACGTCCGATTTCGTCAAGAGTAATATGTTTTTGAGTTCGAATACTTTGTTCGCGTTGCAACTGCTCTCGTTTGTTGGTAATCTCACGGGCCTCTTTGTCGCTATCCATTACATTAAACTTATCTCCAGCTTGAGGCGCTCCATTTAAACCTAATATCTGGACCGGAGTTGCAGGACCAACTTCTTCTACACGTTTTCCTCGCTCATTATACATTGCTTTAGCATGCCCAAAATAACTTCCGGCTAAAACAACATCACCAATTTTCAATGTTCCAGCTTCAACTAAAACTGTAGATATGTATCCTCTACCTTTATCTAATTCTGATTCGATAACTGTTCCTAGAGCTTTTTTCTTAGGATTTGCTTTTAACTCTAACAATTCTGCTTCGAGCAATACTTTTTCAAGTAACAAATCAATGTTAGTTCCTTGCTTAGCCGAAATATCCTGCGATTGGTACTTTCCGCCCCATTCTTCGACAAGGTAATTCATGTTAGCAAGTTCTTCTTTTATCTTATCAGGATTTGCTCCAGCCTTATCTATTTTATTTATCGCAAAAATAATAGGAACACCAGCAGCACTAGCGTGGTTTATAGCCTCTATTGTTTGAGGCATTACATTATCGTCTGCCGACACAACAATAATAGCAATATCAGTAACCTGAGCTCCACGAGCACGCATAGCTGTAAATGCTTCGTGACCCGGAGTATCTAAGAAAGTGATTGTTTTTCCGTTATCTAAACCTACATTATAGGCACCTATATGCTGTGTAATACCACCTGCTTCACCAGCAATAACATTTGCTTTTCGAACATGGTCGAGTAAAGATGTTTTTCCATGATCGACATGCCCCATTACAGTAACAATAGGAGGACGAGATAATAAATCTTCTTCACTATCTACTTCTTCTTTTATTGCTTCTTGTACTTCGACACTAATAAATTCAACTTTAAAATTAAATTCGTCAGCAACTAAGGCCATTGTTTCAGCATCTAAACGCTGATTTATTGAAACCAACAAACCTAAGTTCATACAAACAGATATTACTTGATTAACTGCAACATCCATCATAGTAGCAAGTTCGTTAACAGAAACGAATTCTGTAACTTTCAATATTTGTTTATCTATTGCTTGTTGTTCGAGCTCCTCTTGTTGTTTCTGACTTATAGCGTCACGTTTATCTCTACGGTGCTTGGCTCCTTTCGATTTCCCTTTAGTAGTTAATCGAGCCAAAGTATCTTTTATTTGCTTTTGAACATCTTCTTCGCTTACTTCAGGTCTAAGCTGTTTTTTCTTTCTCTTATTCTTGAAGTCGTGTTTTTTATTATCATTCTTACGTCCTTGTCCTTGCCCTTGTTGAGGCTTATTGTTATCGCCCGTCTTTTTAACATCAACACGCTCTTTATCTTTGTGTATCCGTTTTCTTTTCTTCTTTTTATTTTTTTGGTCATCCGAAGAAGCAACAGGTTCTTTTTTCTTTTCTTTTGGGGGATCAGGTAAGTTAATCTTTCCAACAACAGTTGGTCCACTTAGTTTCTGAACTTTTGATTTATAAATTCCATCATCAGATTTCGAAACTTCTTCTCTTTTTAGATTTTTCTTAACTACAGGATCAACTGGCTTTTGTTCTTGGTTTGTTCTTGGGGTACTTTTCGTCTTAGCTTGTTTGCGCTCCGCAATTCTTTGCTTTTTCGTCTTTTTATCAGGACGAGTTTTTTGATTTATCGATTCTAAATCTATTTTGCCTACAACTTTCACTTTTTCTTCCTCTGTTTTTTCTACCACCTCTTCCTTTTTTTCTTCAATATCTTTTTTCTCAGCAACAACCTCTGCAGGAACTTCTTCTTTAACCTTTTCTTGAGCCTTTTCTTCTGGCTTCTTTTCTTCTTTTATTTCTTCCTTTTTTTCTGGTTTAGGAGTTAAATCTATTTTGCCCACAATCTTTATATTCTCTTTCTGAGGTTCTTCTTTGGGTTCTGGTTTTGCCGAAGACACATCCTTAATAAGAATTTCTTCTTCGACTGGAATTTCTTCTTCGACCTCAATCTCTGGTTTTTTCTCTTCTTCTTTTTCCAAAGTTACCGTTTCTTTATTTCCTCGAAACTGCTCCATACTTAATTTTTCAGATTCTTTTTTCAAATCTAAATCAGAGCTATACTCGATAACCAATAATTTATAAAGATCCTCAGATATCTTTGTATTCGGGTTTGAATCAATCTCAAAACCTTTTTTTTGCAAGAACTCAACTATTGTTGATATTCCGACATTAAACTCTCGTGCGGCTTTACTAAGTCTTGTTGCTTTTCCTGTTCCCATATTTTATTTCTAAACCAATTTTAATATCCCAAAAAACCATGTTATAACACTATAACACTAAAAAGAATCTATTCAAACTCTGTCTTAAATATTTTCAATACTTCATCTACAGTTTCTTCTTCTAAATCGGTTCTTTTTATTAAATCATCTCGTGATAATTCTAAAACACTCTTAGCTGTATCGCAACCAATAGCTTTTAGTTCATCTAAAATCCAGCTTTCAATTTCGTCAGCAAACTCATCAATACTAACATCTTCTTCATCCTCCTCGTTCATTTCTCGGTACACATCAATTTCGTATCCCGAAAGCTGACTCGCTAACTTAATGTTTAATCCACCTTTCCCGATGGCAAGAGAAACTTCCTCGGGAAGTAAATAAACATCAGCACGTTTAGTTTCTTCGTTTAGTTTTATCGAAATTATCTTAGCTGGACTCAATGCTCTCTGAATAAAGAGCTGAGTATTATTTGTATAATTGATTACATCAATATTTTCATTTCGTAATTCACGAACAATTCCATGAATTCTAGATCCTTTCATACCCACACAAGCCCCTACAGGATCAATTCTTTCATCATAAGATTCAACTGCAACTTTCGCTCTTTCTCCAGGAATTCTAACAATATTTTTAATTGTAATTAAACCATCAAAAATCTCAGGAACTTCTAACTCAAATAATCTTTCTAAGAACACAGGAGATGTTCTTGATAAAATAATTAATGGGTTATTATTTCTCATCTCAACACGAACGACAACAGCTCTAATTGTATCTCCTTTTCGGAAATAATCAGAAGGAATTTGTTCTGATTTAGGTAATATTAATTCATTCCCTTCGTCATCTAAAGTAAGGATTTCTTTCTTCCATACTTGATAAACCTCACCAGTAACAATATCCCCTATCTTATCTTTATATTTATTATATATATTATTTTTTTCTAGATCAAGAATTCTATTGGTTAAATTCTGACGTAAAGCTAAAATTGCTCTTCTTCCGAAGTCTAATAATTTTACTTCATCAGTAACTTCTTCTCCTACCTCATAATCAGTATCGATTCTTTTAGCTTGCGACAAACCTATTTGCAGATTCTTATCTGTAATTTCGTTATCAGCAACAACTTCTCTATTACGCCAAATCTCAAAGTCGCCTTTGTCAATATTTATAATTATATCAAAATTCTCATCGGTTCCATATTTCTTAAGTAATAAATTACGAAAAACGTCTTCCAGAACAGTCATCATCGTTGCACGATCAATATTCTTCAACTCTTTAAACTCCAAAAAGGTGTCGATTAAATTCAAATTTTCCATGTTCTATTCTTATATTTTCTTATTTAAACTTAATTATAATTTTAGTCGATTTTACTTGATCAAAAGTAAAACGATGTTTTTCAATAACATTCTGTTTTTTCTTTTTACCCTCAACTCGTACCATTTTTGATTCTTCTATCTCAAAATCTTCGTCAGTTACATCTACCAGAATCCCTTTTATTTTTTTCCCTTCAGATGTTAATGTTTCAACCTCTTTGCCAAGATTTTTCTGATATTGCTGAATTACTTTAAATGGTTCAGATAAACCCGCAGAAGCAACTTCTAACTCAAAATCTTCTTCTTCTCTATCCAATTGACTTTCGACTAAACGACTCACTTCAACACAATCGTTAATAGAAAATCCCGATATGCTATCAATTTCGATATTAATCTTATTAGACGAACTAACTTTTACCTCAACGATAAAAGCTTCTTTTTCATCAACAGTATCTTTTATTATGTTTATAATTTTCTCTCTATCAATCATCTGTGCTTAAGATAATAATAAAGGGGACATGGTCCCCTTACACAAAATCCGTACTTTCGCAGCAAAAATATAAATAAAGTTGCAAAACACAAAATTATTAACTTGAAAATTAGGACATTTAAAATAATGCTTTCATTTTCTTTATTTAAAGGTTTAAACAACTTTTTGTATATTTTCATGTATTTTTGCATACATATATAAAAACAAAACACAGTGACAGAAAGTTGGGCTAACAAACGAAAAATTATAAATGATCCTGTTTACGGGCTAATTAACATTCCATCTGAAATCATTTATGATATTATCGAACACCGGTATTTTCAACGACTAAGAAGAATTAAACAGCTCGGAATCACTGACTATGTTTATCCAGGAGCTGTTCACACTCGTTTTCAGCATACACTAGGAGCTATCCATCTAATACATCGAGCCATTAGCACCTTACGTTTAAAAAAAATTCACATCACCGAAGAAGAAGAAAGTGCTACCAGCTTAGCTATTTTATTACACGATATAGGACACGGACCTTTTTCTCACACTTTAGAGCACACCATTATCGAAAAATATACTCACGAAGATCTATCTTTGATGTTTATGGAAGCTTTAAATACTGAATTTCATGGCAAATTAGAGCTCGCTATACAAATTTTTAAAAATCAATATCATAAAAAATTTCTACATCAACTTGTTTCGAGTCAACTCGATGTTGATCGATTAGATTATCTGCGTCGTGATAGTTTTTACACAGGAGTATCTGAGGGTGTTGTTAGTTCAGACAGAATCATTAAAATGCTAAATGTAAAAAATGATCAATTGGTTGTCGAAGCAAAGGGAATTTATTCTATTGAAAAGTTTTTAATTGCTCGATGGTTAATGTATTGGCAAGTTTATTTGCACAAAACAGTTGTTTCTACCGAACAATTACTTCTTAAAATATTTGAAAGAGTAAAATATCTTATAAGAAACAATATAGAAATTACTTTGAATACAGAACTAGATTTCTTTTTCAGAAATTCTCAACAAGAGATATCGGATATTTTAAAAAATTTTTCAGCAATTGACGACAACGATATAATGACTTTAATAAAAGTCTGGAAAAATCATGATGATAAAATTCTAAGCGAACTATCAGAAAGACTTCTGAATCGGCACTTGTTTAAAATTGAAATACAAAATAAACCTTTCGATAAAAAGAAAATAGAAAAACTTAAAACGAAAGCTTTAACTCAACTAAATTTGAACTCAAACGAAATTGATTATTTTGTTTTCACAAACAATATCAGCAAAAAGGCATATAGTGTTACTGATGATAAGATTAAAATCTTATACAAAGATTCTTCTATCGTAGATATTGCTGATGCTTCCGACATACTTAACACGTCGATTCTTTCTAAAACTGTACGCAAATATTTTTTATGTTATCCAAAAGAAATAGTATAATTAAAATACTATTTTTGCAACAAATTTTTATTCGTTATACAATACATTAAACCAATATGGAATTTACAGCTCAAGCAATAGCAGAATTTTTAAAAGGAGAAGTTATAGGTAATCCAGAAATAAAAGTTAATAATGTTGCTAAGATTGAAGAAGCTGAATCAGGAACTTTAGCCTTTTTAGCAAACCCCAAATATGCAAAATACTTATATACTACTAATGCATCAATAGTACTTATAAATAAGAATTATGAACTCGAACAAGATGTAAAAACAACTCTAATTCGAGTAGATAATGCATATGAGAGTTTTGCAAAACTCCTAGAACTTGCCGAACAAGCTCGTCCTGTTAAACAAGGAATAAGTTCTTTAGCTTTTATTGAAGAAACTGCTAAAATTGGAGATGGTGTTTATATTGCTCCTTTTGTTTATATTGGAGAAAATGCTGTTATTGAAGACAATGTAAGCTTAAAGCCTCATGTTTTTATTGATGATAATGTTACAATAAAAGAAAACACTGTTTTAAATGCAGGAGTTAAAATTTATCACGAATGTATTATCGGGAAAGATTGTATTATACATGCTGGCGCTGTAATTGGTTCTGATGGCTTTGGTTTTGCTCCTGACGAAAACAATGTTTATCGAAAAATACCTCAGTTAGGGAATGTTGTTATCGAAGATAATGTTGAGATTGGATCAAATACAACAGTAGATAGAGCTACAATGGGATCTACATTTATTCGAGAAGGAGTAAAATTAGACAATCTTAATCAGGTCGGACACAATGTACATATTGGCGAAAATACTGTAATTGCTGCACAAAGTGGAATTGCCGGATCAACAAAAGTAGGTAAGAATTGTCAATTTGGAGGACAATCAGGAATTGCTCCTCATATACAAATAGCTGACGGGGTAAAAGCTGGACCTCAATCAGGAATTCCTAATTCAATAAAAAAGGAGAACAAGATTGTTCTAGGCACCCCAGCCTTTGAGATTCGAGATTTTCAACGTTCGTTTATTGCTTACAAGCAACTCCCTGAGTTATTAAAACGAGTTAAAGACTTAGAAAACAAAATCGAAGAACTAACAAAGAAATAATCAACTAATTACAATTATTTCTGAAATTTACAGGGATTTATAATTCTTGATTTTAAAAGAGTTTTTTGTAACTTGCGTCGATTTTTTATAATTGAAATTAATAAAAAAATACAGATATGTCGCAAATGCAAAAAACTATTCGTGAGTCTGTTTCATTGACAGGCAGAGGACTTCATACGGGATGCGAAGTTAAAGTTACTTTTTGTCCTGCACCCGAAAATCATGGATATAAATTCAAACGAATTGATTTAGAAAACCACCCAATTATAACTGCAAATGCGGATAAAGTAGTAGAAACCTCAAGAGGGACTGTTCTCGAAGAAAATGGTGCTAGAATTCACACTATAGAACATATGCTGGCTGCCTTTGTTGGTTTGGAAATAGATAATGTTTTAATTGAAATTTCAGGACCAGAAGCTCCTATTTTAGATGGAAGCGCAATACAATATGTTGATGCAATAAAATCAGTTGGACTACAAGAACAAAGCGCTGAACGGAATTTTTATGTTATAAAAGAACGCACTGTATTCAGAGATGAGAAAAACAACATTGAATTAGTTGCTTATCCTGACGACAATTTCTCTGTTGATGTTATGGTTGATTATAACTCTAAAGTATTAGGACATCAATATGCCTCATATCATCCATCGCATGATTTTGAGAAAGAAATAGCCGCATCTCGAACATTTGTATTTTTTCATGAACTTGAAATATTACAAAAGAACAATCTAATTAAAGGAGGTGATTTACAAAATGCTATTGTTATCTTAGAAAATGAGGTTCCTCAAGAAGAACTCGACAGAATGGCTGATTTATTCAATAAGCCTCACGTAAAAGCCAAAGAAGGTATTTTAAATAATGTTGATTTAAGATTTAGCAACGAACCTGCTCGTCATAAATTACTCGATATTTTAGGTGATTTAGCCTTAATTGGGCAACCAATTAAAGGTAAAATTGTTGCTTCACGTCCAGGTCATTATGCTAATACTCAACTAGCAAAAATTATTAAAGATAATATTACGAAAGAATTATCTAGAATAGCAATACCTCAATATGATCCTTGCGCAGAACCTCTTTATGATATAAATCAGATAAAGCAATTACTTCCTCATAGATATCCATTTTTATTAATCGATAAGATTATACATATGGATGAGAAATCTGTTATCGGGATAAAAAATGTTACAATGAATGAAAATTTCTTTCAAGGACATTTTCCGAACGAACCGATCATGCCTGGAGTTTTACAAGTTGAAGCAATGGCTCAAATTGGAGGTATTTTAGCTCTTAGTCAAGTTGATGATCCCGAAAATTATCAAACACTATTCCTAAAGATAGACAAAGTACGATTTAAAAGAAAGGTCATCCCTGGCGATACTATTATTTTTAGATTAGAACTTTTAGCTCCAATAAGAAGAGGACTTGTTAATATGTTTGGACAAGCATTTGTAGGAGATCAGTTAGTAATGGAAGGAGAATTAATGGCTCAAGTTTCAAAAATAAAAGAATAAAATTATGATTAGCAATTTAGCATATATACACCCAGAAGCAAAATTAGGGAAAGATGTTACTGTAGAAGCATTTGCTTGGATTGACAGAAATGTTGAGATTGGAGATAATACTTGGATTGGACCTAATGCAACGATCATGTATGGAGCCCGAATAGGGAAAAATTGTAAAATTTTCCCCTCAGCTGTTGTTTCTGCAATCCCTCAAGATTTAAAGTTTAAAGGAGAAGAAACAATAGCAGTTATAGGAGATAACACTACATTAAGAGAAGGAGTTACAGTAAATAGAGGAACAGCTTCTAAAAATAAAACTGTTGTTGGAGATAACTGTTTATTAATGGCCAATGTTCATGTTGGACATGATAGTATTTTAGGAAATAACATTATCATTTCAAACAGTACTAATGTTGCTGGAGAAATTACTATAGATGATTTTGCTGTAATTAGTGCTTGTGTACAAATCCATCAGTTTGTTCATATCGGCGGACATGTTATGGTTGCAGGGGGATCGTTAGTTCGTAAGGATGTACCTCCGTATATAACAGTTGCCAGAGAGCCCTTATCTTATGCAGGATTAAACTCGATTGGATTAAGACGACGAGGATTTAAAACAGAAACAATTACTCAGCTACAAGATATTTACCGCGAGATTTTTGTTAAAGATCAAAATGTAGCTCAAGCTTTAGAATATATCGAAAAAGAGATTTCTGATTCAGAAGAAAAACAATACGTTATTGACTTTATTAAGTCATCAGAGAGAGGTATAATTCGAGGATATAGTGATTAAACTTCTCCTAGGACTTCGAAATCTTTTTCGTGCCCATTTCTTTTTATGGTTTCCCAATATCTTTGGGAAATCTCACCTTCTTTTCCTGTTTTTTTGTTTCTTACTCTAAGTCGAATTCGCTGTTTTGCTTCAGTTTCAGAAACTTCATATTCGAAAGGAATACTTACAATAGATTCTAAATCTTGACCCGTTTCAAGTATTGATTCATCCCCATCTTCGTATGTCCAAATAATCTTCATGTCAGAACCTTGAATATACTTAGCATCTAAAATCCGAAGAATATCATTTATTTGTTTTATCGAAGAACTATTTGTATAAGGTAAATTAAGATGAATGGTTGTTAATTTTTCAGGACTCTTAAGATAATCATTCAACCACTCTTTAACGGGAGCATAAAATTTCAATACATTTTCGGGCATCGAGCGTCCTTCTATTTTAATAATTCCAATGTCTAGAAAAATATAAGGAGTATCAAGTGTTTTTTCTATTTCTAGTTTCATCACTAATCTGATTAATTAATTCAACATTCAAGCACCTCTATAAACTAATATATCTATCCTTAAATTTAATTAAAATACTACTCATCACATAATTATATATAAGCTTTTTGTTTCTTCTCTCGAAAATATTCACGTAAATTCAATGATTCCAGATATTTTAGACCTCTTCTTAAAATATCACCTAATAAGGTTAGGTAAAGTATTCCTACTATAAGCCACATTACAATTACATTATATACTAAAGTATTTACCTTAAACTCTTTTATTATTTTTACCGGAGCATAAAAATGAGCTCTTCCTATTTTAGAATTAGGCTCCATAAACACAGGATCTTTTTTCTGTATAAAATGATCTTGTGTTTGATATATTTTATTGATCTCGTGTCTATTTAATACAATATCTGCTAGCTTTTTATTATAATTCTTTTGTTTAAATGCAACAAACTCTGATCGTCCCATCTTATGGATAAACTCTTCGTACTTTCCCTCTTTTCGCTTTTTTGCTAGTTCTTTTTCTTCGTTTAAGCTTATATTTATATAGTATAAATATCCATAAGCATGTTCTAATATATCCTCATCAAAATCATAATAATTTAACAAGTGTAGATATTCAAAAGGAGGATGCTTACTATTTAAAGGCAATTTTGCTAATTCGTTTACTACTATTCTTAAATCACGAATAATTAAGGATGAGTCTAAACTTTCATCTTTTCGACGCATACATTGCTGCAATTTAGATTGTAACTGAGGTATTAGAAAACCTGTTTTATAATCGGCATTACTAATTATCTGCTCATCTTCAAAAAATATTTTTTCAAAATCATTATTCTTAAATTGTTCAACAGTCAATGCTTCATAAGCCCATCGCGTAGGCATAACATTCCCTATAAAAGGAACATATTCTCTGTTTGTAATGCTTTCGTGTAAATCATCGAAATGTATCATGGCACCACCCAAAAGCAATTGAGGTACTAATATCAAGGGGATTAATATATATATTGCAATTACAGAATCTAATCCAGATGAAATATTCAATCCAATCAGATTTCCTACACAAGCGGCAGAAAAAAGAACAATCCAGAATTGAAACAACATCCCATCTACTTCTAAAATAAGATTACCTATAAAAGTAAATAAGAATGTTTGGATTGCTGACAATGCAAATAAGAGAACTAGTTTAGAATTAACATAACTAAACCAACTTAAGCGTAAAAATGATTCTCGTTCTAATATTTTTCGGTCTTTAATAATTTCTTCGGCGCTTACTGTCAGTCCTAAAAATATAGCAACAACAACAGCCATGAATAAAAAGACCGGGAAATTTTTATTTTCGCTAAATAAATATTCGCCAGCACTAATATATTTTGTAAAAAACCCCAGAATAAGGGCAAGTAAAGGAGCTTCTAACAAGTTTATCAGCAAATATTGCTTGTTGGTTAGTTTAGACAAAGCACTTCGCATAGTAAATACCTTAAACTGCCTAATAAAATTAGGGACTTTAAAATCGGATTCGGGCAAATTTCTATTTTTCTGCTTATGTTCTATTTTACTTTCTATATTATCAAGATACTCTTGATACCAAGATTTGGGCGAAGTTTTTCTTTTGCGTGTTGATTTTCCGAATTCATCAATTTCTTTTTCTTCAACAATCTGAAATATTTGCTCTGGATTAATTGTCCCACAACACGAACACTCACTCTCGGCAGCATTAATCAAAGAAGTAACTGTTTTAAAATATTCGATAGCATCTACCGGGTTTCCTTGATATATGGGATATCCTCCTTTATCAATTATCCATAATTTATCAAACAGTTTAAATATTTCGGACGAAGGTTGGTGAATATTGGCAATAACTAATCTTCCTTTATGCGACTGTTTCTTTAACAGATTCATTACTTTTTCTGAATCTAATGATGAAAGCCCCGAAGTAGGTTCATCAACAAAAAGCAACATAGGCTCTCGCATCAGCTCCAGCCCAATATTTAATCTTTTTCTTTGTCCTCCACTGATTAATTTATTTAAAGGATTTCCTACCTGAAAATCTTTTACATCGTATAAATCTAAATCAATTAATACGGAGTTTACTTTTTCTATTATCTGCTGTTCGGTAAATTCAGAGAAACAAAGCTTTGCATTATAATATAAATTCTGAAAAACCGAGAGTTCTTCAAATAATAAGTCATCTTGAGGAACAACACCTATTAATCCAGATATGAGGTTACCCGGAATATTTATATCATGTCCGTTTATTTTGATTTTACCTCTCGAAGGTTTTATTTTTCCTGTAAGCAAATCAAGCAAGGTTGATTTACCAACACCACTACCTCCCATTATAGCAATCATCTGCCCTGATTGCTCGCAGAAATTAAATTTTTGAATTCCATTTTTACTATTCTTGAAATAAAACTCAACATTTTCGCCAGAAAATGTAATCCTATCCTCAAACGAGGTTAAAATAAAGTTCGAAGCAATGTCGTAGTAATAAATAGAATTTATATGGGTACCCTTGATTATTGCTCCCCTGTTTAGAAAATAAGGTCTTTCTGGTTCTATTTCCTGACCTTCGATATATAAATTTAATTCGCCAAAATATTTAAATACAAATGACTGAATAGATTCGATATAAAAAACAACTAATTTCCCGTATAAATTTTGCCGAAATAGATGTTTATATGGGACTTCGATTTGGCTTTTCTCTTTGGTCATAATCCAAGCCAAATTATCAGACCACTCTCTAAGTTGATTATCGATAACAAGAACTTTATCGCTATCGAGTTTTTCGGGGTCTCCATCAAAAATAAACGAACGGAAGTTATTAAATTCACTCTCGGATAAACTAAATGCATTAGAAACAAGCTGAATAAATTCGAACTCCTGATCTGTTAAAACCCCATCTTCGTAAACAAACTCAAGCAATTGTAAAAACACAATCACTCTTTCGTTACGCAAGAGTCCTGTTTTTATTTGTTTACAAACATTGGATATCTGGAATGACATAAGAGAAGAATTATCTTCGATATTTTCGACTTTTTTATCTAATTCTCGTTTATAAAATTGGTAGTAATCATCAAAAAGGCGTAAATATTCTTCAATCAACTCTGATTTTAAATATCGAGCAAGATATGCTTGTACTATTTTTCGGCCTTTAATACTAACACCCTCTTTATTTACATTTGCAACTATTGCAAATAAGTGGATTAATGCATTTAATATCGATTCGCTCATGAATTATGCTTTCATATGAAATATACTAAAATCTATATGTAAAAAAAGCCCATGCAACAAAACATGAGCTTTTAAAATATTTCAAATTCTTTATTAAGAAATAATTTTTGCTCGTAAGTTTTCAACTTTCTCGATAATATCATTCAACTGACTTTCTGTTATTCCTTGTTCGTCTATGCTTTCATAAACTTGTTTTATTGGTTTAAGTTGAACTAATATTTCTTTTATAGTTTCATGCTGAGTATCTGTATTTAATAACTCTATTAATTTATTTAACGAGTTTTTTTGATGTAAAATTATTTTCACCAACTCAGGATTATGATAAACTGTTTCTGATATATTACATGATATATACATTCCTTCTATCCAGCTTCCGGTTAAAACTAACAACGACAAATCTTGTTTGTCACTTTTTACTAGATATTCGTATGCATCGTAAAAAGAGTTAGTAATAAGTTTTGTTAATTTACTTTTATCATTAATACTAGTTTCAATATCAGAAATAAATGTTTTTGAAAAAGCTCCTGTAATACCTAGTTCAACAATTAAATTTTCTGAAGCTTCGAGGTATGACATAATTTCTTGCTGCATATTGTATGTGCTGGCATAACTTAAATCGGCACTATACACACCAAGATTTAGCGCTTGAGCTTTATCAGTAAAATATTTATCGGTATTTGCTGTTAAGTTTGATAATCCTAGAATATAACTAGCTTCTATTTTGTTAATCATTTCTGTAACTTCGAAGGCTGTAGGTAAAGGATAAACTACTTCACGAACTGTTTTTTCTATTTCTTTTTTATCTAAAGTTGTTTGATCGCTATTTACAGGTTGACTTTTTTTGTTACCAGAGCAGCTTGCTACTGCAATTAAAAATATACCTGACAATAAAACAACTGCTATCCTTTTCATTTGAGTTTTAATTGTTTTCATTGAGTTCTTTTTTTTGATTTTAAATACCTTCCCTTTGTTTTTTATTTACCGCCGTAATTTAATATTTTTTATAAGATTTATCGACCAAAATTAAGATTAATTTCGAAATCTAAAGCTTAATAACTCTATTCTTTTCTCTAAAAATCCGAACAACAATGTTGAAAAAAAGGTTATTGATCCATATATTACTGACACCATAGCAATCTCGTGATTTTTCAATAAGGTTTCAGCAACAAAAATCCCTACAATACTGTTTTTCAAGCCTACTTCAACACTTATAGTCATGCTCTTTTTTATATTCAATTTCATCAGTCTTGAAAAGATATATACAACAAACATCGATATAAAGTTCAATAATAAGGCCCAAGGAATTAAAAAGAGATAGTGTGATGTTGTTTTCGACGAATTTTCATCATCGATAATTAGCATTATTGCAAAGACAGAGAACAATATAAGAGGCAGAATTATTCGTAGAGGTTTTTGCGATTTTTGTGCAAATGTGGGGAAATTATGTCTAACCCACATACCGATAAAAGTGGGAATTATGATTGTTAAAAGAATATTTAATACTGTATCGATAATAGATAATTCGATATTTTGACTTTCGCCAACAAAAACAATAAGAGCAATTTTTACAATAACAGGTAAGCTTATTAATATAAGAAAACTATTAAGAGCGGTTAACGATATTGATAAAGCAAGATTACCCCTTAACATATGGGTTATTATATTGGTCGCCGATCCTCCGGCACAGGCAGTAATTAAAATAAAACCTACTTTTATTAATGGATCTAAATGAGTAAAATAAAATATAAGAAATGTTATTACGGGTAATACAATAATCTGACTTATTACTCCTACAAATATTGATCGGGGATAGCGAATAATATTCGTAAAGTCCTGCCTTTCGAGCGATAATCCCATCCCAACCATAATAACAGAAAGAGAAAAAGGAAGTAGATAAGCCGAAAATAAACTTTGCATATTATTATAATATTTATTCTAAAATCGTAAAGTTAGTTATCGACATGCTTTAATAAAAATTTGTTTACTCTTTTCCGGATACTTTCAATTAATCATCTAAGATTTATACTCTCGAGAACTATTTAATGTAATTTCTATTTAATCGAATCGTAAATCAATTTTTATCTGCTATATTTTGCTAACACAATTCAAATAGTAGCATTTTTTCAATTGTACTTTGCTAACTCAATCTATCGAGAGCATTTTGTCGACAAAAACAAGAAATTATGTAAGATCCCTTAGTCGATTACACATTAATATGCTCAATTTGTTTTTGCGACACATAATCTTCGACCATTTTAGAAAATGATTTCTCGATGTTTGCCACATATTTTGTTGTATTAAATAAATCGGCATTCAGTATATCACTTTGCAATGATTCTTTAATCTTATCGAGTTCGGCTTTATTGTTTCCCCAATAAATTGCTTTTTCGATATACTCTTTTTCCGAAAAAGTTATAAAATCTTTAAGCTCTGTGGCATTAACAATAGCACCACCCATTCGCGATGAATTTGTTTTTCCGGCCATGGTAAGCACAGGCAAACCTACTTGTAATGCATTAATAGCTGTTGATCCTGCGGTATAAAAGAAAGTGTCTAAAAATAAATCGCAAACCTTATTTCGAGTCATATAATCGCTAAAAGAAATATGCTGAGCAAAAGCTATTCGCTCTTTGTCGAGATTTCGTTGCGAGGCTTGCTCTATTATGTTTTCTTTATAGTTTTCGTTTCCATCTTTTAATAACAAAATACTATCGGGAGTATTTTTTAATATTTCAACCCAAGCATCAAACACTTCAGGCGAATATTTGTGTTGCGAATTAAAACAACAAAATATAAACTTATCGTCGGGGAGATTAAAATCAGAGCGCAATTTTTTCTTTGAGTCAAAATCCAGTATTGATCCAGGAAAACTATAAGGCAATCGCACTACTTTTTCTGAGTAAAACTTATTATGCTCTTCGGGGATAAGAAAATTATCGGCAATAATATATTGAACAAAATCGCTTCCCATTGTTCCTGGGAAACCAATCATCTGACACTGAATAGGAGCTGGTTTATAGGCCAAAATTCCTGCTCGCGAATGTGTTGTGTAACCAGCAATATCAATCAATATATCAATCTCGTTTTTATTAATAATTTTTGCTGCCGTGATATCCGACACATTATATAACGAGACATAATGCTCGCAATTATCTTTGAATTTTTTTTGTATTAAATCGTCATCTAAATCGGCTATTAACGAAAAACAAAACACCTCGAAATTATCTCTGTTGTGATTTGTAATAAAATCGACAGTAACACGCCCCGTAGGATGATTTCTAAAATCTGGAGATATATATCCTATCTTAATTCGATCTTTTTGTTTGGGTTGATGCTTAAATATTGTTCGTTTTCCATTTACTATAACTTTTCGAATAACATTAGAAGCTGAATGCTTTGCACATTCGAGCAAAAATGAACTATCCTGATTAAAATAATTTAAGTTAAGAAACGGGATTAGTTCTTCTGATTGAGATTTTATTTGCTCCAAACAAATTTTCTTAAGATTTAATTCATCGTCTTTTCGATTATTCCAATCGCAAAAATTTAACCTTTGTCTTATTATTTCGTGTTGTATTGTATGTTTTTCGGGGTTTACTTCGAGAGCTTTTTCGAGATAGAACACATATTTTTCTTCGTTTTTAAGGCTTTTATATGCTTTTGCCATTGCATAAAGGAGTATTTCCGAATCTTTTTTCTTTGCATATCCTTTTTCATAAAACTCTACAGCTTTTTTATGACGACCACTATGATGATAAGCTACTCCCAGTTGATATATATTATCAAAATAATCAGGAAATATTTCGTAATTCGTTTTTAACAAATGAATCGCTAAATTGTAATCGCTATTATTTACAGCCAATACACCTGCCGAAAGAAGTATATCGGGGATTCTTACTCCTGTTTTAAACAGAATATTTAGTTCTCTTAATGCTTCGTCGTAAGGATATATAACAGGAATTAAATTAGCTATATTTTTATATACAGCAGCCATCTTAGGATTAAGCGATAAGGCATATCTATATTCGGACATTGCTTTTTGCAAATCTCCTTTTATCTGATAAAGATTACCCATATTTAAACGAACTTCGGCATTTTCGGGGTTTATAGCCAGTGCTTTCTTAAACAATTCAAAGGCTTTATCTACTTTGCCCTGCATTTGGTAAATATTACCCAAATTATTAATTGCAATAATCGAGTTCGGATCTAATTGTAAAATCTTATTATAAATATTAATTACCTCATCGGTATTAAGTTTTATATCATGTAATCGCGAAAGATTTATTAATGCCGGGATATAATTTTCGTTTTTTAATAAAATCTCGCTAAGTATATATTGAGATTTATCAAACTCTTTTATCTCGAAATATGCACGAGCTAGGCTATTTTTTATTTCGATATTATCGGGTAAAATATTAATCGCATTATGAAAAAAAGGAATTGCGGCTTCGGGTTTTCGCACTTTTAAATACAATTTCCCGACATTAACAAGACTTTGAACATGATCGGGTGTTGAAGTTAATATTTCTTTGTAAATGGCTAAAGCTTCTTTGTATTTTCCTTCTTTGTGTTTAACTACTGCTTCGTCGAATAATTTATTCATGTACCTATGTTTTTTGTTAGATTAAGTAAGCCGTATTTTTATTCTTTCCGATATGACTTTATTAATAATTAGGATAATATTCAATTTAATGATTTTAGGAAATAAATACTAAAATCTGATTAAGATAACCGACATAAAAGAAATATGTTCACACAAAATGAAACTATTTGACTTTTTATTTTAAACAAATACAATCCGCCAACCAAGCGCTTTTAAGCCTTACTTACAATATAGTTTATCAATAACTTAACATAATATTTTTTTATGGAATTTAAACATTTTTAAGATGCTTAATGTTTATAGGAAAAAATAAACATTATGGCCTATACTTTACAAATTGGAGAAAAAGCACCTTTATTTGATTTAATAGGTACAGACAATAAAACATATCACATTGCTGATTTTGAAGAAGAAGTATTAGTTATATTTTTCACATGCAATCACTGTCCGTATGTAATTGGATCAGATGAGACAACCCGAAAAACGGCATTGAAATACATGCCTAAAGGCGTACGATTTATTGCTATAAATTCGAATAGCAAAAACACTTACGAGGAAGATAGTTTCCCGAACATGGTAAAGCGAATGCAAGAAAACAACTTTCCTTGGTTGTATTTATACGATGAGTCGCAAGAGGTAGCTAAAGCTTATGGAGCACTACGTACACCTCATTTTTTTGTATTTAATAAATATCGAAAGTTAATCTACACAGGCAGAGCGATTGATAATCCTAAAGATTCGGCAAAAGCAACAGTTAACGATTTAGAAAATGCTTTAAAAGAACATTTCAATTATGTCCCCATATCAAATCCTATAACAAACCCTATTGGATGTAATATAAAATGGGAAGGGAAAGAAAAACATTGGATGCCACCAGAAGCTTGTGATTTAGTATAGTATTTTTACTAATAACCTGAGTTCGATTCTAGAAATACTATCCAGTCATTACTTACCCAAGATGCTTGCGCTTACCCACGCAAGGTGTTTGCGCTTACCCACGCAAGGTGTTTGCGCTTACCTACGCAAGATGTTTGCGCTTACCTACGCAAG
>JAKSCO010000122.1 GCA_022360575.1 Bacteroidales bacterium
CCGATGCTCCCGAAACTCTTTCGATTTGTGATAAGATATTATACTCGTCCGAATCGAGTACCTTTAATGCACCTAGATACGCAATACCTAATATTCCTCCTCCTCGAAATACTAGATTCTTAAATGGATAATTAGACATATCAGTAATTTTTTTGGTTAGAAATATAAATTTACGAAGAATAAAGATTTATCATGCACAAAACTTAATTAAATAATTTACAAGCTATTACACCTTTATCTATTATCGAAATAATGTAAGTTTCAAGTGATTTTTCATAAGTAGTTTTAATACATTATTCTTTTTTTTTTTGATATTTGCTTTTCGAAATAGATGAAAAAGATCACCAAAAAGACAAAAAACTAAAATCAAAAATACGAATGGATAAAAAATTATCGATAATCTTAGGATGGGCTACATTTTTAATTGCCTTTATATGCTACTTTTTAAGTCTTGAACCCACTATTAGTTTTTGGGATTGTAGCGAATTTATAACCTGTGCAGCAAAGCTTGAAGTAGGACATGCTCCGGGAGCTCCTTTATTTATGCTTTTAGGTCGTTTCTTTAGTCTTTTTGCCGGAAGCGACAGTTCTAAGATTCCTTTTATGATAAATATGCTATCGGCATTAGCCAGTGCATTTACCATTATGTTTTTATTTTGGACCATCGAATGGTTTGGTAAAAAATTGAGCAATAAATTAGAATCGGCAAACAATCATATTTACATTTTACTTGCTTCGTTTATTGGTGCATTGAGTTTTGCCTTTACTGATACTTTTTGGTTTTCGGCTGTCGAGGGCGAAGTATATGCTACCTCGTCGTTTTTTAATGCCATTGTATTTTGGGCTATGTTAAAATGGGAGTCGCAATCGGATAAGCCAAGAGCAGACCGATGGATACTCCTTATTTTCTTTCTAATGGGTTTATCAATAGGTGTACACTTGCTTAACTTATTAGCGATTCCGGCTATTGTAATGATTTACTATTACAAAAAATATGTTCCGAGTAAAAAAGGAGCGATTAAAGCATTTTTATTTTCGGCACTTATTTTATTGTTTATTGTATTCTTATTTATTCCTCAAATTGTAAAAATTGCTGCATATACCGATTTATTATTCGTTAATCGATTTAAGCTACCTTTTTATTCGGGAGCCTTATTTTTTATCTTCGCAATTATTGCTATAATTATTTATTTAATA
>JAKSCO010000175.1 GCA_022360575.1 Bacteroidales bacterium
TGAATTCGACGACTGGATTAATGTGTGGGACAACTACAACATGACAAACTTCCGTTTCTTTTACAACATTAATAGTACTCCTTCGATTTACCTATTAGATGAAAACAAAAAAATAATTGCTAAACGAATCAGTCACGAAACACTAAAAGAAATTTTAGATATTGAATTAAATAAGAATCCCGACAGAAGTAATAAATAAATTAAAATCTTCATAAATCAAGAGGCTGCTTATATTTTTGCAGCCTTTTTTATATATAGAAATTCACACACGTAAGCACAAACATTAAATTTATCGGAAAAAACTTTTAGAGATAATTGTTTTATCAAAAAATACAAAATCTATTTCTAAAAAATAGAATAATGTTTTACCTGAGCTTTCTCGCGATATCATTGCGTTATGTGTATTCTACAACACAAAACAATCAACAAAAAACAACATATAGAATACATTTCCCTTTTTTGTAAATCGGATTTTTCGTATATTGGATCAAATTTATTTAACCTAAAAATTTTTATTTAACCTAAAATTTTTTTCTATGAAAAAATCAACAATTTTTCTGGCATTTTTGCTACTTGCAAGTTTTAGCGCAATAGCACAAATGCAAATCACAGGGAAGGTGACTAACACAGAAGATGGCATGCCTATTCCAGGAGTGTCCATTATTGTAAAAGGAGCCTCAACAATTGGTACAACTACCGATATTGATGGGAAATATTCTATTTCGGTACCAAGTTCTGCTAAAATATTAGAGTTTAGCTTTGTTGGAATGGAAAAACAAGAAGTTGAGATTAATGGCAGGACCGTTATAAACATCTCGATGAAAACAGGGATTCATGAAATGGAACGAGTAGTAGTTACTGCTTTAGGAATTTCAAGAGAAAAGAAAGCTCTAGGGTATTCGGTACAACAGGTCGAAGGAGCTTCATTAAACGAAGCCAACCAAACCGATGCCTTAAGCGCCCTACAAGGACGTGTTGCCGGAGTACAAATACGCTCGACAACCAACATGGGAGGTTCAAGCAAAATTCTAATACGAGGAGCATCTTCGTTATTAGGAGATAACAATCCTCTAATCGTAGTTGATGGTGTTCCTTTAGACAACACAAACTTCAATGCTACTGAAACTCAAACTGGATCTGGAGGTGTTGACTACGGTAGTATGTTAAACGATTTAGCTCCTAGTGAGATCGAAAGCATGTCTATCTTAAAAGGAGCTGCTGCTGCCCTATATGGTTCTCGTGCTGCTAATGGTGTAATTATCATCACCACTAAAAGAGCAAAAAAAGGGGCTGAAGGTTTTAGTGTAGATTTCAACTCTTCAGTTAATTTCGAGAAAATTTACATATTACCTGAACTTCAAAATAAATATGGTGGAGGAGCTATAATAACAGAAGGGAAAGGCGGTGTTAATGGCTTTCAGCAAATAACCATTGATGGAAAAAATTATTTGATCGCTCAATATGGTATTGATGAAAGTTGGGGTCCTCGCTATAATGAAAATATACAAGTTCTACACTGGGATGCATGGTCTAAAAAAAGTTTTCCTAATCAATATTTACAAACAAGACCTTGGGTTGCTCCAGAAAACGATGTTGAAACTTTTTGGGATTTAGGAGTATCATACAAAAACAATTTAGGAGTATCAAAAACAGGCAAAAATTATGGTGTGCGTTTTGCATATACAAATACCATAATAGAAGGTACGATGCCCGGTTCTGAAATGAACAAAAATTCATTTAAATTAGCAGCTAATGCTGCTATTTCAAAAAAACTTACAATTAGATCAATCTTAAATTTTTCAACACATTATGCCAAAGGTAGACCAACAATTGGTTATACAGATAATAGTGTAGGTCAAAAATTCTTCCAATGGGGACAACGCCAACTCGATTACAAAAGATTGAGAGATTACAAAACTATAGATGGAGTTCAAAGGCCTTGGAATAGACGCTCATGGGACAATGCTACTCCTAAATATGCAGATAACCCATATTGGACAGCGTTTGAAAACCGTCCTGAAGATACACGCAATAGATTTTATGGAAATATTAATTTAAATTATCAAATAACAAACGACCTATCTGCCAGCGCTGGAGCTTATGGAGATACTTACACTTTTTTTACTCGTGAAAGAATTTCACTAGGTTCTCAAGCCCTGAGCTATTACCAAGAAGTTGTTCGAAATCGTTCGGAATATAATTATGAATTCAGGTTAAACTATAAGAAAAATATTAATAAAATATTTATAGGTGCAGTTGCTGGTGCTAATCGCCGTGATGTAAGATATGATCTAAATTCAGGGATAACATCTGGAGGTTTAATTGTTTCTGATATTTTTGCGCTGGAAAATTCAAAAAACGACCCTATTCTTCGTGATTATACAGAAGAAAGGCATATTAACAGCTTATTGGGACAAGTAAGTCTTAGCTACGATCGTTTTCTAAACTTAGAAGTATCTTTAAGAAATGATTGGTCATCAGCTTTACCTGACGATAACAATTCTTATTTCTATTATGGAGTTTCAGGAAGTTTTGTTGCCTCTGAATTATTCAAAATACCTTATGTTGATTTATTAAAGATCAGAGGAGGATATACTCAGGTAGGTAACGACACAGATCCATACAGAGTAAAATCAACTTTTTATTACGATAGAGATGGAAGCTTTAGAGGAACTCCCAGACTAGCCGCAGAAAGAGAATTAGTTAACCCTGACTTAAAAGCGGAAATAACAACAACCACAGAAGCAGGCTTGGATTTAAACCTATTTGTTAACCGAGTAAACTTAGCTTTAACATATTTTAAAAAAACAACTAAAGATCAAATTTTTGGTTTAGAGATATCTAAAGCCACTGGATATGATACAAAATTAATAAATGCCGGTGAATTATCGAGTAAAGGATGGGAAGTTACTCTTGGAGGAATACCTGTCAAAACTAAAGATTTTGAATGGAATGTGAATTTCAATTATACAAAATCTAAAATGGTTGTAGAAGAATTGGAAGATAAAAACAAGGAAGATAGAATAACCTCCATCGATATTGCAAGATCCCCATTTAGAGGTGTATACCTTAGAGCTAGCGAAGGCGATGAATATGGTCAGCTTTGGGGTTATGATTTTATTTATGATGAAAATGGTAATAAAGTTTTAAATGAAAAAGGAATGTATCGAAGAACCGATCGCTTAGTTCCTCTAGGATCAGTATATCCTGATTACAATTTAGGTATTAGCAGTAATTTTCGCTATAAAAACTTTGATTTGAATCTCCTTTTCGATATTCAAAAAGGAGGGAAATTCTACTCTGTTTCTCATATGTTCGGAATGGCTTCTGGAATGCTAGAAGAAACTGCTGGAGTTAATGATAAAGGAAATGAAATAAGAAATCCTGCATCTGAAGGTGGAGGAATTTTACTTGATGGAGTTATTGGCGATGTAGCTTTTAATGATGACGGAACATACACAGTAAGCAACACTAGAACTAACAATATTTATGCTTCAGGAGAAGATTGGGCACGAGCACATTACCTTGGATATGGAGGGCCTAGTGCTCAAAATGTTTTTGATGCTGATTATATTAAATTAAGAGAGATAAGTTTCGGATATTCTTACCCAAAACCCTTAATCAGAGGCTTCATTAAGACTTTAAAAATTTCAGTTTATGGTAGAAATATAGCTACATGGGGGTTAGATAAGAAAGGTTTTGATCCCGAAATAACAGTTGCTGGTTCTGGGAATATTCAAGGTATAGAGGGAGGATTACAACCAGCATCTCGTTCATTTGGTGTTAATCTAAAAGTAAAGTTTTAACAAAAAAGAGAAACAAAAAAATGAAAAAAATGAAAATATTTAAATCAACAATAATAGCTCTACTTATTTTGATAGCAGCTTGCGATGTAGATTACATTGATAATCCTAACAATCCAACAATTCCTCCTACTTCGGCTTTATTTAATAAAGCTGTTGAAGAACTCGTTACACATACAAGAGACACCTGGTTTTCTGGTCGTTTTGTATTAGCCACAATGCAATATTGGCAACAATCAGAATATGGGGAAGAAGACCGCTATAGCTACAGAGAATCTATGCGTGAAAGATGGGAAAGTTTTTATTATAGTTTAGAAAATCTACGCCTTGTTATAGAATTTAACGAAAATGAAAAAACAAAAACTTTAATGGCTGATTATGGCCCTAATCAAGGGCAAATAGCTTGTACTCGCATAATAATGGCTTGGATGTTTAATTTAATGACAGATACTTGGGGAGACATTCCTTACTGGTCGTACGGAGGCAAAACCAATAAAGCCTTTCAAGCTTTAAAACAAACAAGCGAGTTAGAAATATCAAAACCTGCTTATGCTACTCAAGCTGCAATATATGCAGATATTATGAAAGAGTTAGATGAAGCAGCTGCTCAAATAAGAAGTGCTGAAAAAGGTTTTTCTCAAGGAGACATAATATATAATGGGAATGCCGATTCTTGGGCAAAATTTGCAAATTCATTACGTTTACGTATTGCTGTAAAAATGGGCAACACAGAACAAATTGCTGATGCCATTGCCGACGGAGTATTTACCTCCAATGATGATAATGCAGCATTTACTTATGCCACAACAGCTAAAAATGCATCTCCCATGTATCGAGCTTGGAATGTGGGAAAAAGAAGTGACTTTGCTGTTAGTAATACTCTTATCACCTTACTAAAAGGAGCTAATATTATAGAAACAAATGGAGGATCAAATCTCACTACAAATCCCTTTTTAGGCCTTACCGACCCTCGTTTAGCCGAATATGCCGACCCTAATAGTAATGGTGAATATGTAGGTATGCCAATAGCTGAAAGTTCAGCTATTGCTGCAACTATAAAATGGGAATCATTACCAGATGGAAACAAAATTATAAACAAACCTGACTACGCTCCAGTATTAATGGAATATGCCGAAGTTTGTTTCTTACAATCAGAAATAAATTCTTGGGATCAGGCATGGTACATAAAAGGTATTCAAGCTTCAATGGATAGATGGGGTGTTAGTTCTGCAGACGCAACTACTTACACCGCAGCAGTTCCTGCAGCAAATCAAGAAAATGTAATAACTCAAAAATACATTGCTTTATACATGGATGGACACACAGCATGGACTGAGTATCGTCGTACAGGTTACCCTAATATATTAATAAAGCCTGGAGATCATTATACAGTTTATGAACCTACTGCAGGAACTTATCATGAATACACATTCAATACTATTCCTTCTGAAATAACTAATGATTTGCCAACAAGAATGGAATATCCTGATTTTGAATCAACACTAAACAAAGATAATTTTCTTGCTGCTGTTAAAAGACTTTCTAATGGCAACACATTAATATCAAAATTAATTTGGGATAAAAATTAAGAATGCTCATTTTCAGAGTCGTCCTAAAATAGGTTGACAATTTGAAAATAATATTAGTTAAAAAAGGCTGTCCCTTACTTTTTGGACAGCCTCTTTTTTATTTCTATTCCCACTCTATTGTCGCTGGTGGTTTTGAGCTTATATCATAAACTACTCTATTGATCCCTCTTACATTATTAATAATTTTGTTTGAAATATCTGCCAGAAACTCATAAGGCAAATGAGACCAGTCTGCCGTCATTCCATCTGTGGAAGAAACAGCACGCAAAGCTACAGCATTTTCATATGTACGCTCATCACCCATAACTCCAACAGACTGTACTGGTAACAATATAACTCCAGCTTGCCAAACGTTGTCGTATAATCCAGCTTCTTTTAATCCTTCAATGTAAATATCATCTACCTCTTGTAATATTTGAACCTTTTCAGGAGTTATATCTCCTAAAATACGAATGGCTAAACCCGGACCAGGAAATGGATGACGCTGTAATAACTCTGCTTTTATACCTATAGAAGCTCCTACTCTACGAACTTCATCTTTAAATAATAATTTTAAAGGCTCAACTATTTTCAAATTCATTTTCTCCGGCAAGCCTCCTACATTATGATGAGACTTTATAGTTACAGAAGGTCCGTTTACCGAAACAGATTCAATTACATCAGGATAAATGGTTCCTTGAGCAAGCCATTTAACATCTTTTATTTTTTGAGCTTCCTGATCAAAAACTTCAATAAATACACGACCTATCACTTTTCGTTTTCCTTCAGGATCTGAAATACCAGCTAACTGTGTTAAAAACTGATTCTTTGCATCAATACCAACTACATTAAGCCCCATATCTTTATAAGATTCAAGAACTTTACCAAATTCATCCTTACGTAACAATCCATTATCAACAAAGATACAAGTTAGATTTTCACCTATTGCTTTATGCAATAATATTGCTGCTACAGAAGAATCAACTCCTCCTGATAAACCTAAAACTACTTTGTCATTTCCTAACTGTTCTTGTAATTCTCTTATTGTATCTTCAGCAAATACCGAA
>JAKSCO010000112.1 GCA_022360575.1 Bacteroidales bacterium
ACAAAAAATCGACAATGTGAGCTTTTTCTTCTGAGCTTATTGTCGAGTACGAATTATAAATTTCGAATTTTATCATAAAATGATAGTAGTTTTCTTTTGTTTGGAGTTTTTCGTTTTTCCCTGTCCGAAATGTATTACACAATATTAAACTGCATTTGTTTAAATTATTCTTAACCTACTTTTTTTTCGCTATACCTTAAATTTAAATTGGGAATTGGAGCTTAACGAAATTATAAGTCTATGTATAACAAATATATGAAGAATTACTATAAAAGTAAAGCACCAATTCGACAACTATCTAATAAATATCAGACAAATAGATACAATAAACGAATGGTTTACTAATATGAGAAGAAAATTAAACCGCAGGCAATACAATATCAAAAAGCAGAGTTTAATAACTTTTTAAAGTTGAAGATGTACTAATGGATTTCTTATCCCAAATAAATTTCAAGATGAGGGATTTATAAAAATGAATAATTTTTGTCTTAGACGCTACGAAAAAGCAAAAGATAGCCGAGTTACCTTGCAACTTTTTTGGCAATGGCTAAGGCAAAAAGAAACATTTTTACCTCTCATTTTAATGTTCTTTTGGTATTAGTCAATAAAAGATTTAATAGAACGCTGAATACCTGATTCGTACTTTCGTAAAAACGGAATAAACAACCCACAACTATTGCCTTTTGCATATTCTTTAATGTCTTTACAATCGTCAGAGATTAACTTGTCAAGCCAATATTTGTAGAAAAAAAGGTCTTTAGATTTAAATATTCCCGATTTATGCAGATAAAATATCCTTTCAAGGTAACCGATATAAACATCAAAAATAAAACGGATATTTGCTTCTTCGTTGTTTAGTCCTTCTTCTTTTTTGCTAAGAGCATTATGTCTTTTTGATAAATCATATTTAATTTTTATCACCTCATCGCTTAGAGGAGATTTATAACTAAAATCGATTTCATGATTATCTAACATAAACATTGCTAATTTGCACTCTAATTTTGAATCAAAGTCATTGTAAAACTGAAATGAAGATTCTGCTCGATTCCATTTTTTATCTTTTGAATATTTATATACAGCAAATAATATTGCTCCTAAGCCTATTAGTTTAATAACTATTTCTAAACAATTCATAACTATTTAATAAATGATATTCTTATCAAGAATATTTCTATCTGTCGTGTTCATTCAAATTTGCCCTAACAGTTGGCAATATAAAACGCAGAGTGTTTACTAAGCCTCATTTGCCCAACCGTAATGTTTTATGAGCCATTATTAAAGCATAGCTTCTACATCGATGTATCCCTCTTTAAAAACCCTATCATTTTCTTCTCTTGGATCACTTAATACAATCTGCCAGAAATACTTTTTCTTTGAAATACCACTATACATAAAGTCAAAAGTGTAAAAGCAACTACACCTGCAATAACAAGAAGAATAAGGATTCGAACAAGTATCAATTATATTTATAAATATCGAATCTTGTTGTATTTCACAATTTGTTATAAAGGGGGCACAACAAACATAATTCAGACCTGCTAAGATATGTAATGTGTCATTTGATAAACTTATAATAACAGTATCATTTTTATCAACATCTTGGATAATATTTTCAGTCAATTTATTATTACATCCACCTAGCTTTGCATTTAAATAAGAGATGTTAGAATTTATAGTTGGGGCACTATTCTCCTTAGAACAACCTAATGTAATAAGCAGAATACACACAATGGCACTAATTTGGATTTTCATAACTTTAGTTTTTTTTATTTAGAAATTATTTTTTTGATAATTATTGAGTCTTTCAATTCTATCTTAATAATAAGAAAACCTTTTTCATTTATATCACTTATTGATAACATATTGTTAGGGTTTTATTTATAATTTTTTTATTGTATAAAGATTATATTTTAATTGTTTACAATGATGTCATTTTTCAATTTTGCTATAACATTTAATAAACTCTATTGCGTTTATACAACTACTGGGATATATATTTTTAATGTTTGACATTTTAATTACTGTCATTTGGATTGGTTTATGGTGAAATTATTTAGTATCGTTTCCCACTTAGACCTACTAAAGATAGCTTATTAAATTTTATAAAAAAAGAGGTTGTC